>DAOQAB010000117.1:0-11780 GCA_035353695.1 Prolixibacteraceae bacterium | reverse complement strand
GATCGTCCCGCTGCCTCCCGAAGGACACACGGTGACCGGACAGTTGACAGACGCGGACAATCTGCCGGCGGTCGGCGTCAACATGACGATTGTGTCCGGAGATTTCCGGGCGACGACAACCACAGACCCGAACGGACAATACAGTTTCAAGAATGTTCCAGACGGCACCGCGACATTCAGTGCAACCGCAGAGTTTTTTGAAGATCAGACCTGGACGCTGGATGTTTCGAAGACGATGCCGCCCGCGCCGGGCGTGAAACTGATCGAAAAAATGCTCGGCAGTCAGGTCCGGGGACTGATTCGCGCGTTCAGCGGCGAAGGGCTTCAAGTGACGGTTCGCTTGAGTCCGGGTGAATTCAAAGTCGAAACCGGCAAAGATGGAACCGAAAGCCAGAATCATCAAAGGAATGGTCATTACTTTCGGAGCTTCGTGCGGGGTATGGTGATAATCGGTTTCTTTTCCCCAGAAGATATTATAGTATAACCGGAACATGTAGAATGCTGTTAAACCGGCTACCAAAAATTCGATGGCAAATAGGATTTTGTTGCTGTGGAAAGCAGCAACCAGAATTTCGTCCTTACTGAAGAATCCCGAGAATGGAGGGATACCGGCAATGGTGATACAGGCAATGAGGAAGGTGATGTGGGTAATGGGCAAATGCTTGCGCAAACCGCCCATGTCTTTCATTTCGTTGCTGTGAACCGCATGGATTACCGCACCAGCACCAAGGAACAACAATGCTTTAAACATGGCGTGAGTAAACAGGTGGAAGTTTGAAGCCATGAAACCAAGGCCTTCTTCTCCGCCGTACTTCGAAACACCGAGCGACAACATCATGTAACCAATCTGCGACATGGTTGAATAAGCCAGCACCCGCTTAATATCGGTTTGGGTACAGGCAATAACCGCTGCAAAAAGCGAGGTAATACCACCAACCCAGGCAACAACTTCGAGGGCATCGGGAGCTCCGAGCGAATATACCGGGAACAAACGGGCAATGAGGTAAACACCGGCAACTACCATGGTTGCAGCGTGGATCAAGGCCGAAACAGGTGTTGGACCTTCCATGGCATCGGGCAACCAGATGTGTAACGGGAACATGGCCGATTTACCGGCACCACCGATAAAGATGAATACCAGCGACCATGTCAATACCGACATACCCATGAAAGCAGCACCGCCTTTGGTTGCCAGTGCCGGACCTGCCGGATCAACCAGCGTCTGGAAATCGAACGTTCCGGTGTTGAACGACAACATCAGGATACCGATCAAAAAACCCAGGTCGGCAAAACGGGTAACAATAAATGCTTTTTTCGATGCTGCCACCGCACTTGGCTTTTCGTAATAGAAGCCAATGAGCAGGAAGGAAGATACACCCACCAACTCCCAGAAAATGTACATCTGGAAAATATTGGTGGCCAGTACCAGACCCAGCATTGAAAAGCTAAAGAGCGACAGGAAAGAATAGAAACGGTAAAAACCGGGATCGCCTTTCATGTAACCCAAACTATAAATATGTACCATCAGCGAGACAGTCGTAATTACCACCAGCATCATTACCGATATTGGGTCAATCAAAGCCCCAAGGGTGATCGTTAGTTTATCGGTAAGGTGTAACCAGGTAACTTCAAATGCTTTTATCGAGGTAAGCTGTGTCCCGGCAACATGATCGATCATGAAATATTTGATAGCCGTCGCATAAGAAAGAATGGCTCCAATACCAAGCCCAAAGGTTCCGATCAGTCCCGAAACAATGGGTTTCATCTTATGGCCGGTAAGCCCGATGAGTAAAAAGAATACCAGCGGTATCAGCGGAATTAATAAAGTGTACGTATAATTGGTCATAACGGATATTTATCTTTTCGGTTGTTACTGATCAGAATTTCATTTGGTCAACATTTTCCACGTCGATCGACTTAAAGTTCCGGTAAATATTAATGATGATGGCAATGGCCACAGCCGATTCGGCCGCTGCAACAGCAATCACAATCATGGAAAAAAAGTGACCTTCGAAACCTTGTGGATAGAGGTAGCGGTTAAATGCTACAAAATTTATATTCACCGAGTTTAAAATCAACTCGATGGAAATAAGCATGGTGATCAGGTTCCGGCGTGTAAGGAATCCGAAAATTCCGATGAAGAACATCAGGGTGCTCACTATGAGCACGTAGCTGAGAGGTACATTCTGTATCATTGTTCTGATTCGTTTTCAGAGTTATCAATTACTTCTTTTTTCCCGGGAAAGGAAGCCCGCTCTTTTCTTGCCACAACAATGGCACCAATCATGGCGGCCAGCAGCAAGATGGAGATTACTTCAAACGGGAGTGCAAACCCACCGCGATCGTACGATACCAGCGCATGGCCAACATCTTTAATGGTTGGAACAGTCGAAGCTACCGCAGTAGAATCGGTTGCCGAAATCGCTGTGGCGGCATATTGTACCGGAGTGGTGTCAGGAACAAAGTTGAATTTCATCACTACCATCAGCACCAGCACGGCACCGGCAACCGCCGAAAGAGCCGAGAGGAGCCGCTGAAAGGTTGGTGCCACAACGGCGCGTTCACTGATGTGGCTGGTCAACAAAATGGAGAAGATGATCAGCACCACAATACCACCTGCATAAACGGTAAGCTGAACGGCTGCCAAGAAGTTGTAATCGAGCATGAAATACAACACGGCAGTGGCTATCAACACGAAAAGCAGGTAAACGGCCGACCGCAAAATCTTCCTGCTGGTAACGGTAAGTACCGAAAAGATCAGGATAATGGCGGCTACTACGAAAAATGTTATTTGATCAAACATATCTTTTATTCCTTATTCTTTAACTCCTTCAGCAATTTTTGATCCCGGTTGGTTCAGCACCTTGTTTAACTTGGTGCGGTCCCACACAGCCAATTCAAAGTTTTTGCCCATATCGATTGCGTCCGACGGACAAGCTTTCACACAAAGATTGCAAAAGGTGCACATTCCCAGGTGATAAATATATTGGTCGAGCACTCTCTTTTTCTTTCCTTCGGGTGTGGTAATTGTTTTTGAAATGACTTCGATTGACCCGTTGGGGCAATTCATTTCGCAAATACCACAGGCAGTACATTTGTGTTCGTTGTTTTCGTTGTGCGGCATAATAACTTCGCCACGAAAACGGTCGGTCATAACCGGACGAACATCGGGATATTGAATCGTGACATTCTTCCAGGGAGTGAAAGCATATTTTCCGGTAACTCTCATCCCGGCAAGCAGGGAACTAAGCCCTTTAAAAATTGAGACGATATATTCGATTATTGACTTCATCCTTCTTCTGGTTTAAAAGTGAAACTTGGTCAGTACCACAATGGTCATCAACAAAATGTTGAAAAGGTTGATAGGCAACAGATATTTCCATTCGAGGGTAAGGATCTGGTCAACCCTCAAACGAGGGAAAGTCCACTTGAACCACATCAAAACAAATACAAGCCCAAAGGTTTTCAGGAAGAACCATATAATTGGAGGAATGAAATCCATTACATGGTTAAATGCTTCGAGGCCTCCAAAATGCAAAGGCATCCACCCACCCAGGAAAACGGTAGCTGCCACTGCCGATACAATAAACATATTGATGAATTCCGACAGATAGAAAAGGGCAAACTTGATTCCCGAGTATTCGGTATGGAAACCGGCGGTAAGTTCCGACTCTGCTTCCGGAAGGTCGAACGGACCACGATTGGTTTCGGCGGTTCCGGCAATAAGGAAAACGATGAAAGCAATGAGTGCCGGGATATGTCCCTTAAAGATAAACCACAAATCGCGCTGGCCTTCTACTATTCCGGAGAACTGCATGGTTCCGGCAAGAATGACCATGGTGATAAGCGACATGGCTACCGAAAGTTCGTAACTGATAATTTGAGCACCACTTCGGATACCTCCGATAAGTGAGTATTTGTTGTTACTCGACCATCCAGCCAACAGGATACCAATTACACTCAGCGAAGAGATCGACGAAAGGTAGAAAACACCAATGTCGAAATCGAGGCCTTGCAAACCCGGTGCAAACGGTATGGCTCCCAATGTAAGGAACATGCAGATAACCACAATGTACGGAGCCAGATTGTAAAGGAACTTGTCTACTTTGCGCGGTGTGATAATCTCCTTCACCATCAGCTTGAGGAAGTCGGCAATGGTTTGGATCAAACCCCAAAGCCCAACCCTGTTGGGTCCCAAGCGCTGTTGGAAAACAGCGCAGACCCTGCGTTCTGCCCAAATCAGGAACAATCCGAGCAAAGCTACAAACGCCAGATAAATCACCCCTACGATAACCCATTCAACAGTGGTTGCCCATCCTGGCGACATGTGTTCCATGAACCAGAGGTGAAGGTTGTGGGTGAAGGTTGTAAAGTCGTAAAAATTGAATCCCATTGTTCTAAAATTATGAATGGTCAGTTACAAATTTCTTTTGAATTAACGGTCAATATCGGGCATTACCAGGTCGAGTGCGCCCATGATAGCCACGAGGTCGGCAATCTTCAACCCTTTGCACATTTTATTCAGCGCAAACATGTTCGAAAATCCCGGCGAACGGAATTTAACCCGGTAAGGGGTTTTCTTTCCATCGCTTTCGATGAACACACCAAAATCGCCTTTCGATGTTTCAACCCGCTGGTAGTACTGTCCTTCTGGAAGTTTAACCACACCTTTCATTTTTACTGCATAATCGCCTTCCGGAATATTGTCGATCAACTGTTCGATAATATTCAGCGATTCGTGCATTTCGAGAATCCTGCAATAGTAACGGGCGAAACTGTCACCGGCCGTATCGAGGATTTCATTAAACTTCACAAAAGGATAGGCACTGTATGGATGATGTTTGCGTACATCGCACGAAAATCCGGCAGCACGGCCTGAAGGCCCGGTTACACCATAATAGATAGTATCTTCCAGCGAAAGGTAGCCAATTCCCTTGGTACGTTCCTGGAAAATGATGTTGCCGGTTAAAAGCTGGTCGTATTCCGGCAATTTCTTGCGGAAATACTTCACAAAATCTTTTACTTTCTTCTGGAAATCGGGTTTGATGTCGAACATCAATCCGCCCGGAGTATTATAATTCAGGGTAAGCCTTGCCCCGAAAGTATCTTCAAAAATATTCAGGATGTGCTGGCGGTCGCGAAGCCCGTAAAAGAAACAAGTGGTTGCACCCATATCCATCCCGTAAGCGCTCCACCAAAGCTGGTGCGACGAAATTCGCATCAACTCGTCCATGATGGTACGAATGTATTTCACCCGGTCGGGTACTTCTATCTGAAGGGCATTTTCGACACAAAGGCTAACCGCTTCGTTATTCATCATGGCCGATAAATAATCCATACGGTCGGTCAGGTGGCCAATCTGGTTATAAGCCAGCGACTCACACATTTTTTCAATACCACTGTGTACATAACCGATATGAGGCTCAACATCGAGTACAATTTCGCCTTCCAGTTTGATCAACAACCGCAATACACCATGGGTCGACGGGTGTTGAGGCCCCATGTTGATCTGATAATCATCGGTTTTGAGCTTGTCGCTGTTTACAAAAATCTCTTTTATTTCAGACATAATACTAGCGTGATATAATTCGTACTTCGTCTACATAATCTTTCCGGAGAGGATATCCCCAATCATCTTCAAGGAAAAGACGACGAAGATCGGTATGGTTGTTAAATTTTACCCCCAACAGGTCGAACACTTCGCGTTCGTGGTATTTTGCGGTTCTCCAGACCGGAGTAACCGTATCGAGAACCGGTTCTTCGCGGTTGGCCGTTTTTACTTTCAGCACCATCACTTGGTGTAACCTGGTCGATTCGAGATGATAAACCACACTGATGCAATCGGGATAATCGATCCCGGTGAGGTTCATGAGGTAATCGAACGAGGTTTCTTTGGCGTTTTTCAATTTCCCGGCAGTCGCGAGCAACGTTTCGGCTGAAACAGTCATTTCAACAAACTGAGGTCCCTGAACAACATTGGCCTCCGGAAATTGCCCGGTGAGGTACTCTTTTAATTCTTCGTTTGTCATTTTACTCTCCTTCTATGATAAGAAAAAACGATTCACTTATTTTTTATTTACAATTGGCTTTGCCTCGGTGTATTTGATGTTTTTCTTTTTGAAATTCCGTTCCCGCATGATTTTTTTCTGCAACTGGAAAATCCCAAAAAGAAGGGCTTCGGGGCGCGGAGGGCAACCCGGAACATACACATCGACCGGAATAACATGATCGGCACCTCTCACAACGGCATACGAGTTGTAAAAGAATGGACCTCCGGAAATGGTGCAGGAACCAACCGCAATGACATATTTTGGATCGGGCATCTGGTCGTAAAGACGTTTGAGCACCGGAGCCATTTTATAGTTGATTGTTCCGCAAATGAGGATCATGTCGGCCTGGCGGGGCGAAGCACGTGCCACTTCAAAACCGAAGCGGGCAAAGTCGTAATGTGGTTCACCAATGGCCATTAATTCCATGGCGCAACAACGGGTTCCAAACGTGAGAGGCCAGGGCGAATTGGAACGAGCCCAGTTAGCAATAGCATCCAGTGATGTTAAAAGAATGCTCCCCCCTTCATACTCGGCAATTACAGGATAATCGTTCTCCTTGTAATTGTGCTTATACATTATTCCCATTTTAACGCGTGTTTTTTCCAAGCATACAATAGACCCAGTGCAAGAATTGCAAAGAAGATCAGAATTTCAATAAAACCAGTCATGCCCATTTCGTTCATCACCGTTGCCCATGGAAACACAAATATGGTTTCCACATCAAAAATTAAAAAGAGAATGGCAAACAGGTAATAACCTACTGTGTACTGCAACCACGACTCGCCGATGGTCTCAATACCACATTCATAAGGCTCAAATTTTGCCGCATTCGACGACTTTGGAGGGACATAAGTTGAAAATAACAGGGCAATACCCACCAACGAAATCCCTGTTAAAAAGAAAAGTAAAAGTGCACTAGTACCCATACTGTTTTTATTTTTCTTATGATATTAATCAGACAGTCAACGATTAATGCAAACGATTGTTTGGAATTAAGGCGCCAAATGTATAGATAATTTGTTACTTGTACTGCTTTTGAAAGTTAAAAAATCGTGAATATATTCCGTGTTTTACTTAAAAAGTGATCTTTGTCATGATTAAAGTTCTTCTGCGTCAGAAAAATCCATTCCAATCATTCATTTTTTATTTTGCCTTAAAAATTCGATCAACCGTTTCTGTTTTTTTGAAAAAAATATTTTTCCAAAAAATTAACAAATCCCATTAACACGCAAAGTGTTTAAATACAATACTTTATTAAAGTAAATGAAGAAAAGAAGGCAAAAAAACGAGCCCTACCTTTTTAAAATGTAAAAAATTAAGGGGTAAATAATTGCGTTGGTTCGGGATTCAACCTACTTTTGTAGTTCTTTTTTTGAAAATAAAAATTTATAAATAACAATAAATTAGTTTCTTATGAGCAAAGGAAGTTTTCTTAGCGCTTCTATTGGCCGTAAATTTATGATGAGTGTAACCGGGTTATTCCTGATTATGTTCATTACTGTTCATCTTTGTCTCAACTTATTTTTAATTTTTGATGACACTGGTGACTTGTTTAATATGGCGGCCCATTTTATGGCGACAAACCCATTGATTAAAATCATCGAGCCTGTACTGGCACTTGGTTTTATCATCCATCTGATTTGGTCTTTGATTCTTACCATTCAGAACATGAAAGCCCGTCCGGTGAAATATTCCAAAACCCAGCAAACCAGCAACAGCACCTGGGTGTCGAGGAATATGATCATTCTCGGTCTGTTGATTATTGTGTTTTTAGGCATTCACCTGGCCAATTTCTTTTGGAAGATCAAATTTACCGGTGATCCACTATTGGCCGAAGTTCAAGTTATGCAAGCGGGTTCATTGGTTACCATGGAGAATGCGTATGCTTTGGTAGCAACCATGTTCAAAACAAGTGTTCCTATTTGTCTGCTTTACGTTTTAGGCGGATGTTTGTTGGGACTTCACATTTCACACGGATTCTGGTCAGCTTTCCAAACCATCGGATTGAACAACGACATCTGGAGAAAACGTTTGAATGTACTGGCCAAGATCTTCGGATGGATTTTTGCCGTTGGGTTCAGCATTATCCCAATTTATTTCATGATTAAATTCTAATGGGAGGAGATCGAACGATGAGTAAGTTAGAAAATAAAATACCTGCAGGACCATTGGCAGAAAAATGGTCGAAGCACAAAGCCAACATCAAGGTAGTTAGCCCTGCCAACAAACGCAAACTCGATGTAATCGTTGTAGGAACCGGTTTAGCCGGAGCTTCTGCTGCCGCTTCACTTGCCGAGCTGGGTTACAATGTGCATTCATTCTGCTATCAAGACAGCCCTCGCCGTGCACACTCAATTGCTGCACAGGGTGGTATTAATGCCGCAAAGAATTATCAGAACGATAACGACTCGGTTTATCGTCTTTTCTATGATACAATTAAAGGAGGTGACTATCGTGCCCGTGAAGCCAATGTGCACCGTTTGGCCGAAGTTTCTCCGCTAATCATTGACCAGTGCGTGGCACAGGGAGTACCTTTTGCCCGTGAATACGGCGGTTTGCTCGACAACCGTTCTTTCGGCGGTGTTCTCGTAAGCCGGACGTTTTATGCCCGAGGTCAAACCGGACAGCAATTGTTGCTGGGTGCCTACAGTGCCCTGAACCGTCAGATTGCCAAAGGTGGTGTTAAAATGTACACCCGTCACGAAATGCTCGACGTGGTAATTAAAGATGGCAAAGCCCGCGGTATTATTGCCCGCGACATGGTGACCGGACAAGTTAAACGTTTTGGTGCACATGCCGTTGTCGTTGCTACCGGCGGTTACGGAAACGTATTCTTCCTTTCGACCAACGCCATGGGTTGTAATGGATCGGCTGCATGGCAGTGCTACAAAAAAGGCGCTTTCTTCGGAAATCCCTGCTTTGTACAGATCCACCCAACCTGTATCCCGGTTCACGGCGACCAGCAGTCGAAACTGACCCTGATGTCGGAATCGCTTCGTAACGATGGTCGTGTATGGGTTCCAAAAAAGAAAGAAGATGCCGTAAAATTGCAGAAAGGACAGATCAAACCAAGTGATATACCCGACGAAGACCGCGACTTCTATCTCGAACGCCGTTACCCTAGTTATGGTAACCTTGTTCCCCGCGATGTGGCTTCGCGTGCAGCTAAAGAACGTTGCGATGCAGGCTTCGGTGTAAACAATACCGGTTTGGCTGTATTCCTCGATTTCAAATATGCGATTCAGCGGTTAGGAAAGAACGTCATCGAAGCTCGTTACGGAAACTTGTTCCAGATGTATGAAAAGATTACCGATACCGATCCGTATAAAGAACCCATGCAGATTTATCCGGCTATCCACTATGCAATGGGTGGTCTTTGGGTTGATTACAACCTGATGACCAACATTCCAGGATTGTATGCCATAGGTGAAGCCAACTTCAGCGATCACGGAGCAAACCGCCTTGGAGCTTCCGCTTTGATGCAGGGTTTGGCCGACGGTTATTTCGTGTTGCCATACACCATTGGTGATTATCTGGCCAATGAGATCATGGTACCGAAAATTGACACCAAATCGCCAGAGTTCGACGAAGCCGAAAAAGCTGTTACAAGTCGTTTGGAAAAACTCTACAACATTAAGGGGACAGAACCTGTCGACCACTTCCATAAAAAGCTGGGGCACATTATGTGGGAACACATTGGTATGAGCCGCAACGAAGCAGGTTTGAAAGAAGCCATCGAAATGTTGAAAGAGCTGAAAAAAGAGTTCTGGAGCAATGTGCGTATCCCTGGTGAAATGAACAATGTAAATCCGGAACTGGAAAAAGCCGGACGTGTTGCCGATGCCATCGAAATGGGTATGCTGATGGCGATGGATGCTCTGAACCGTAATGAATCCTGTGGAGGTCACTTCCGTGAAGAATCGGTTACCGAAGACGGTGAGGCCAAACGTGATGACGAGCATTTTGCGTATGTTTCCTGCTGGGAATATCAGGGTGAAGACCAAACCCCGATCCTCAACAAGGAAGAGCTTGTGTACGAAAATATTCATCTAACACAGCGCAGCTACAAATAATCGATGATTTATTATTTACAATTTATTATTTGTTGGAAACGAAGGATATTCTGATGGAAGACAAAATAATAAATAGACAATAATCAATAATAAATTGAAAAATGGCAGATATAGTATTAAAAAAGATATACGTTAAAGTTTGGCGGCAAAACAGTGCCAAAGAAAAAGGCCACTTTGAAACGTATGAGGTGGAAAACATCTCGCAGGGCAGTTCGTTTCTCGAAATGCTCGATATTCTGAATGACAAGCTCATTCGCCAAGGAAAAGATCCTATTGCTTTCGATCACGACTGCCGTGAAGGTATTTGTGGTATGTGCAGTTTGTATGTTAACGGACGTGCTCACGGGCCAGACCGTCAGGTAACCACCTGTCAGTTACACATGCGGAGATTCAACGATGGCGAAACCATTACCGTTGAACCTTGGCGTTCGGGCGCTTTCCCTGTAATCAAGGACCTGATGGTAGACCGTACAGCTTTTGAAAAAATCCAGCAGGCAGGCGGTTTCGTATCGGTAAATACCGGTGGTGTTCCTGATGGCAATGCTATCCCAATTCGCAAGGAAGATGCCGATTCAGCCATGGATGCAGCAGCATGTATTGGTTGTGGCGCTTGTGTGGCTACCTGCAAAAACTCTTCCGCTATGTTGTTTGTTGCTGCTAAAGTTTCGCAGCTGGCCCGTTTGCCTCAGGGCAAAATCGAAGCCCAGCGTCGCGCAAAAGCCATGGTGGCCAAAATGGACGAACTTGGTTTTGGAAACTGTACCAATACCGGTGCCTGTGAAATGGAATGCCCGAAATCGATCAGCATTTCGCACATCGCTAAATTGAACAGGGAATATTTATGCGCTAAATTTTCCGACTAGTTCTCTTTCAGAAGACGTAAAACTTCGGAAATTAAAGATAAGAAACCATCTTTCTGGAAACAGGGAGATGGTTTTTTTTCGCACCCCGGTATTATATTCCCGGAGTAATAAACTATGAAGGATAATAATTTTTTGTATTTTACACAGCATCTATATTCGTGTTTTGATATGCCAGTTCGTCAATGAAGAAAGGTGATTTGGAAAATAGATTGAAGAAACTTCAAGAGGAAAATGAGACTTTAAAAGCGGGGCTTAAGCAGAACGAAGAGGAGTTGAAACGGATTGAAAAACAACAATCCGGGGTTTTCTATTCCATTTCGCAGGGCAAAGAGGTGGAAGAAAAATTTGAAAAAATCTTTATGGCCAGCCCCGACCCCATTGCGGTCACTTCGGTAGTTACAGGGAAGTATATCGAAGTAAATGAAATATTTCTGAAAGAATTTGGTTTCTCCCGCAACGAAGTGATTGACCACACAACGATTGAAATAGGAATTTGGAATTCGGTGTACGATCGAAAAAGGTTTGTTGAAAAACTTCTGACTGATGGATCTATCCGGGAGGAGGATTTTACGTTGCATTTAAAGAACGGTAACGTTGGTTTGTTCACGGTCTCTTCCGAGCTGATCGACCTGAACAATGAAAAATGCATTCTATCGGTTGTCAGGGTGGTCACCGAATCGGCCGAAATACAAAAGAAATACAAATTACTCACCGAGAATGTCTCCGATGTTGTTTGGACCATGAATCCGGAGGGCAAGTTCACCTATGTAAGTCCTTCGGTTGAAAAACTCAGG
>DAOQAB010000116.1:0-11829 GCA_035353695.1 Prolixibacteraceae bacterium | reverse complement strand
TTATCTTTAGTTTATTCTGATGGAGTGACAAACTTGAGTCGTAGTATTTATCGTATGGACTTAGCAGTTTTTTTAGTTCTTCGACTGTGTTTGAATTTAGGATTCGTATTAACTGGTCAATACTCTTATAAAAATAATCGGCAGCGGATTCTCTGGCTTTTTTTAACACATCCCGTTCATTCAGTTTCAGTATATCAATGGTCTTTTCTGCTTTATTTTGTTCCATCTTTGATAAACCTGGCTTAAGTCTGAACATAAATGACTGGGTATTTAGGATCATAAACCGATTCGGATCTTCGATACGCGGGTTTATAAATGCTAGTTCCTTGAAGGGTGGTTCGTTTTTTCGGGGAACAGAAACCGTATTTCCTGAATTGTCAAGAACGAAACACTGGTCGAGTTTGTATCCACTGTTACAGGTTTTACAAGCCAGCAAGTAGTTATCCCATACAAAAGTCTTCTCCGGGAAAAACGATTTGGGCGCAATGTGCTCAATGTCGCCACCTTCATTGTGTTCACAGTAGTTGCAAATGCCAACCGATACACTCATTTTAGTTAACTTGTGCTTCACTTCGGCAAAGGCTTTTCGCTTTTCAATGGTACTTTCCTTATCACTCCAAAGGTTCTTTGCTTTTTCTGCCTTTTGAGGGAATAACTTTATACTATCAATTTCCTGTTGAAGTGTCTCAAGTGTATTTTCAGTAGCCTTTGATAATATGGCGTTAAAACCCGGTCGGATCATCTGTTGAAAGGATTTGTTGGAGCTTTAGTCGTTCTTCAGTTTCTTCATCGGTAATCTGGCTCAAAACCGATTTAATATTTAATTCCCCTAAGCGGTTGCGTAATTCATTCGATTTTGCTGATCGTACCACCTCGCTGCCAAACACTTCCGTCCCATACGCATCCAGAATGTTGCCGTTGATTAGTTTTTGTTTATCGGTTCCGGTTATTTCTTTCGATTTCATATCGCTGCCCGGTGCGGCTAGCCGCCAGATACTCCCTTTTTCGCAAGCACGACAGACTAAGGGGCTGTGGGTGGTTACAATAAATTGAATGTTGGGGAAGTATTTTGTAAACCAATCGCCAATACGGGTTTGCCAGCTGGGGTGGAGGTGAGCGTCGACTTCGTCAATCAATACCACGCCCGGAACATCAATGGTTTTGGTCGATTCGAATGTTTTGAATACTTCGGTTTGACCATAAATGCGAATAAGCTGCCGGATCAGCTCAAATACTAAACCCAAAATTGATTTAAAGCCGTCGCTGAGCTGGTAAATTTTTAATTGAATTCCGTTGCTGTCGGTAAAAACCAGATCCCCATCAATGTCGATGCTTTCAAACTGGGTATTGTTAGGGAGCAGATTCGATAAATTGATGAATTCCCGGATGTGTTGTAATAGGATTTCACTTTTCGAATTGTACTGAGCCGAGCCTTCGTTAACTCCATTTAGAGTATTGGATTCTTTCTCTTTTAACCGTATTCTATCTAATTCCTTTAGCCAAATTAGCACGTTTGCGAAAACAACATCTTCCCGAAAAAGGCTCAGGTGGGCACCTGCTATGGGACTTGAACTACTTACATCAGTGGCAAGTTTTGAGTCTCCTCCGATTAAACGCCGGAATGGGCCAAAGCCAGAAGAGAACCATCCTTTAGTTTTTCCCCAAATTCCTCCGTCATTGGGATAGTCAAAACTTGTGTGCGTAAAAGTGGGAATATCTCTCCCCTTCAAAAATGATGTTTTGTGAATAGAAGCTTTGTGTTCATTTTCTTGTTCAATTCCATCACATTTGCCTCTGAGTACTTCTAAAGAGATGTATCCTTGAAAGCTTCCCTCCGAAAGCCATTCATTCCAATTTTGCCATGTCGCGGCAATCTGATCCGATCCAATAAGCACTACAGCAATTGCCCTTAAAATGCTCGATTTCCCCGAACCATTATCCCCAATCAGCACATGCCAACCAGCTGGCTGAGAGAATTCCATTTCAAAATGGTCAATCGAACGGATGTTTTCTATGGTAACTCTTTGGATATACATGGCATTCTTGTTTCTGTTGTTCAAAGATAACGAATATTTGCGCTTATTAAAAAATAAGGAATGAATTCGCTTTTGAACCTGCTTCGAAAGTTTATTAGGGAGATAAGGTTCTCGGTACCTGCAAAGCCGTGGATGATTACTTGCGGTACAAAACCTTATCTCCTTTACCAACCTTAGTAGGATGAGATTTCCCGCACAATTGATAAACCTTATTATCCTGATTTCCCCCTTCCGAACGGGTCACATACCCCTGATTTACCCGGGATGTATCCCTCCGGAAGGGGTATGGTTGCCCTGAATTACCCCGATAGTCCCCGTCCCAAAGGGGTGTGGTCACCCTGATTTATCCCGATCGTGCCCGTTCCGAAGGGGTGTGATTGCCCTGAATTATCCCGGTGTTATCCGTTCCGAAGGGGTAGCGTGGGTATAAAAAAGACCACATCGTGTGATTGATGCAGCCTTTTTTGAGATCACCCAATGGTTGTTAGGTTGTCGAAGTGGTTTTCTTCACCGAATGGCCGGGGAATTGGGCCGATAGGTCGTCGTAAATGGCCTTGGCTCCGGGCACGTTTTTCTCGGCCAGCATCTTGATGTTTTTGTAGTACGACAGGGCACTCTGGTAGAGGTCGAACCCCAGAATGAGCAGCGTGTCGTCGATCATGTTGTGGATCGCTTCCACCTGGTTATACCTGGGGGCAAGTACCGTGTGGGCGGCATTATCCTTGTCGAACTCCGCTTTGTCGAGAAAGACCGGGTTGAACGACGGCTGACCGGTTGAATAGTTCACCGTTTTCAACACCCAGTTGGCATTGCCGTTGCCCAGCCTGCCATACTCTTTCCGCTGCTCGGGGGTAAGGGTTACACACTTGCCTTCGAGAAGGCTTTTTATAGCAGCAAGATGCTCATCGACCTGCTGCAACTCTTCGTTTGTAAACGAAATCGAAATCAAATTTTCTAAAGCCATAATTTCAATGTTTTAAGATGATATTTGTTTTATGGTTGAAGCCTTTGGTGTAAAAGCTCGTTTTTCCGGGACTTGTATGGGGGGCGCCATATTCGGAGTTGTTGTGGGCATGGGGTACTCTTGTTCTTCGCCGAGCTCTTTTTCGGTATAGCTGTTGGCTACTTCATGCCAGTCGGGGGTATCGGATTCCGTGTTGAGATATTGGTTTAGCAAGGTGGCTACGTGAAAATTGGTTTCAGTCCAGCAATAGATAGAATCGGCGAATTGATAGATGCCGCTCAATCCGGCTTCGTCGAAAATGGATTTCAACCGCTCATTTTTCGAAATGTCGGAACCAATGAAGGTGCTTAGTTTGGTGATTTTTAAATACTCGATGTCGTCGCGGGTGAGTCCGGTCAGTCTCTTGAATTTTTGAGCTTCGGGGCTTCCTTCCTGGGTGAGCAGCAAAAAGGTGCGGATCACCAGTTTGTTTTTGATAAAATCGGCTGCGAAATATCCAATTTTGAAATTCTCGTAGCGGTAGCTGATCAGGAACGAATAGGGTGCTGTTTTCCGGACATCTGCTTTGATGAGCGAGTCGCACGCAAAAGTTTGAATGAAGTATGCTGGAAGTTTATCCATTCGTTCGTACAACCGGTACAAGGCGTGGCTTTGAATGAAAACTGGCACATTGATATTGGAGGGGTAGGTTGGCCCCAGCTTTAGCTTCGCAATGGGGATGTGGATGTGCCGGAACTGTAATTCATGAGTATATCCAACCTCAAATATGGGGCGATAAGTGTCGCCAATTTTTATTTCGATGGGTTTTGGGTGGTATATTTCTTCGATTAAAAAAAAGAGGGAAGGCTTGAATACCCCGAAATAACTGGTCGTATCAACAATTTTGACCTGATAGATCCCGGTTGCAAAATTGGAACAGACCAATTCTATTCTTGAAAATAATTCAGCTAAAACATCGACCATTTTATCCATTTCGTAAGATCCATTCAGGGAACCTATTTTTTCGTTGATTATACGGTTCTCACATGATTGATCCGGATTCTTCGACACTCTTAGACTATTGAGATAGAACAGCAACCCAATCGTTGCATAATCGTAAAGGCTGATTTGCCGATCGGAATTTGGAATATTGAACATGAATAGCTGCATGTGTTTGTAAATAAATTGGGTTAGTTCTTTTTCGTTACGGAAGGCTGAAGGAATATGCCCTTTTATTTTAATAATCGGTGGATGAATCCGGTATTTGAAGAGTATTGCAAGTTCTTTTTCAGAAAGTTGCTTAAAGAGTTCCGGGTATCCGCACTGTTCAATATAGTTTTTTACCTTGAGGTAAAACTGTTTCCGGCTTTCGGCTTCCTGCTGTTTTAGCATTTGTGGCGAAGCTTTTTTGCTTTTTTGTTTCGACATGGCAACTCTTTTGTGTTTATAATAACACCATCGGTTGCCATTTCCATCTGCCTCAATCCTCCCTCTCGTGACTACGATGGTAAATATTGGCATCATCATAAAGAATGAATCCTTCTTTATGATTCTCTTTTTGACTAATTTAAGAAATAACTAATTGAATTGAAAGCCTATCGGAGAAAATTTGCAATGGAAAGAATGATTTTATCCCTGTCGGGAAAAAGAAAAAGGACTAACCCGATCAACGTGTTAGCCCTTTCGTTTATATAACAATGAATATTGGTCATTTTTCCCGGTACCAAGTCTGCGTGCGGAACAGAAAAGCGATGTAGCCCCTCACATTCAGTTTCGACGGGTTGGTTTCATCCACCCAAATCTTCACATCGTAATATTTTCCGTTGTCGGGATCAAGGATGCCACGGTCGCCAACCCATTTGCCATCCTCGTTCTTCAGTCCGTTGATGATTTGCATCCCCAGCATCTTTTTCCCTTTCAGATGATCTTTGCATTCGGTACATACCGGGTCGTAGTTCGGGTCGGGGTTAATCAGCTTCACAATGGTGCCATACAACTTTCCATCCTTCAGGGTGATTTCAACAACCGACTTGGCTTCACCTGTTTTGTCGTCAATGGTTTTCCACCGTCCAACAATATCGGCAGCATGGACCGCCGTCAGCGTAAAAACAAAAAGCAGCAAAAACAAAAATGTTACTTTCATAATCGTATTCGTTTAAAGATTAAGATAAATGCTTACGAACCCAAAGGAAAGGGATTCCTTTTGCATTTTGGTGTGCAGCAACCTTTCTTTCGGACGAAAAGAAAAAATAGTTCGTAGCAAACGGTTCTTAGCTTTGAAATACAATAAATTGTAAAACAGCCATCGTTTTCGAACAATGGAATGAGAAGTTCCTCAATTTTCAATCACACAGAAAATTATCCCGATACCGGCCACCGTTACTTCTGGTCGGTATTTAGCGACGAGTCAATCAGCTTCACCATTTCATTAAATTCTTCTTCAGTAAAGCCAACAGTCATCTTCACGATTTTCCCATTTACAATGAGGTAGCTACGAGGAATCTCCTGTGGGGCAAACAGTGAAAAAACTTCCCGCTTGGGGTCAGACACAATCGGAAAGGTAAAGTGGGTCTCTGCGACGAATTTATCGATCTCCCTGCGTGTATGTTCCCTTCCGAAGGCCAACAGTTTAAACCGGCTGTTGCTGCCATACTTCTCCCAAATCTCTTTTTGTATGTGCGGAAGTTCAGCCCTGCATGGCGGGCACCAGGTGGCAAAGAAAACCAACAGCATCGTTTGGTTGTTATAATCACCAATGGATACGGTTTTCCCTTTTTCGGGTTCAAAAGTGAATGCCGGAACCGGATCGCCTACTGCCGGATAAACCTTTTTGACCGGGTCGGCAGCAAAAAGTGTCTGTTGAATAACAAACATTGATAAAAGGAATGTGACAATTCGCATCGATTTTTTTTATTGTTTTGATGAATTTTACTGATCGATTGAAAGGAAGAAAAAATAATTCAATTGGAAAAGGATTTTAAACACAACATTTGAAATGACAATGGAACGGAAAATTAGTCAGTTATCCCCTGAAAGAATCTGGAAAAACTTTGAAGCAATATGCCAGGTGCCACG
Organism: Prolixibacteraceae bacterium; assembly: GCA_035353695.1. Classification (GTDB taxonomy): domain Bacteria; phylum Bacteroidota; class Bacteroidia; order Bacteroidales; family Prolixibacteraceae; genus CAYMTR01. Next base: position 5,775 of record DAOQAB010000116.1, on the reverse strand, counting down.
ACCATCGAAGAAGGAAGAAAAGATGATTGCCTTCCTGGAGCGTTTTTCCCAGGAAAATCAGTTCGATTTCAAAAAAGATGAAGCAGGAAATGTGTTGATAAGCAAACCAGCCACACCGGGGTATGAGAACCGGAAAAAGGTGGTGTTGCAGTCGCATCTCGATATGGTTTGCGAAAAGGATAACCACGTGGTCCACAATTTCGATACCGATCCAATCAAACCAACCATCGACGGAGAGTGGGTAAGGGCAGAGGGCACCACACTCGGCGCCGACTGCGGGATAGGCATTGCAGCTGAAATGGCCGTACTAACCGATCCGTCCATCAAGCATGGGCCAATCGAATGTATCTTTACCGTGGATGAAGAGACCGGACTTACCGGCGCTTTTTCGCTAAAGAAAGGTTTTATCTCGGGTGATATATTGATTAACCTCGACTCGGAAGACGAGGGCGAACTCTTTATCGGTTGTGCCGGCGGTATCGATACCATCGCCAGATTCAATTATAAAGAGTGCGAAATCCCTTCGGGTTATTTTCCGCTTGAGATAAAGGTTTCGGGGTTGCTGGGCGGTCACTCCGGCGACGATATCCATAAAGGACGGGCAAACGCCATTAAACTGCTTATTCGTTTTCTCTGGAAAGCATTCCACGACTATGGAATCAAATTGTGCCACATCGATGGGGGAAACCTGCACAACGCCATTCCCCGCGAGGCAAAAGCGGTGTTCCTGATCAAGAACTTTTACAAGGAAAACCTGGTTGCCAATTTTAATGTTTATGCGCACGAATTAAAAGAAGAGATCTCATTGACCGAACCCAACCTGAAGATGGAAATCTCGTCGACCGACATGCCCGCTTTTACGCTCGACGACAAACTGACCGAACGATTGATCAACACCTTGTATATATGCCCTCACGGTGTACAGGCCATGAGTTTCCGTATGCCCGGACTGGTTGAAACATCCACCAATCTGGCATCTGTTAAGTTCCGTGAGAAAGGGATTATTGAAGTCTCAACCAGCCAGCGCAGCGATCAGGAGAGCTGCAAAAAAGATATTGCATCGGTTGTTGAGACCGCGTTTATCATGGGCGGGGCTACCGTATCGCATAGCGAAGGTTATCCCGGTTGGACGCCCAACCCAAAATCTAAGATCCTCGGCATCACTGCGCAGCAATATGAAAAATTGTTCGGGAATAAACCAATCATCCGTTCCATTCATGCAGGTTTGGAATGCGGGCTTTTCCTGAAGAAATATCCCACACTCGACATGGTTTCCTTTGGTCCAACCCTTCGCGATGTTCATTCGCCCAACGAGAGGATCAACATCGAAACCGTCGATAAATTCTGGAAATTGTTGGTTGCTGTACTCGAAAATATACCTGAGATGTTATAGATCAAAAGATCGGCGTTCGGAAATCCGAGTATCCAGGTATCGGACATCGAGCTTCCAGTGTCTCAAACATTTTGATGGAACACGTAATTCTAAACGATTGTCGTAACTTTATAATTCAATTTCTTTATTTTTGCCACTCAAAGTAAATTTATGGAGGAAGAAAAATTTAACCATATTGTCTATTCAAAAAATGTCATTGAATTTGCTACCGTTGCAAATGAATATTGTGCCTTTCTTGAAAAGTCAAATTCTCTTGGAAGAAGATTATTCCTCGAAAAAATACAGAAACTATTACCACTTCTCTATCTAAAAGCAAGTTTGCTTCCGAATATTGATGCGGAAGAAACCGAAACCCCTGAAAAGTTTCTGAAAGAAATTGATTATAACCGGCTATTGAACCGTTTAAGCGACAAATTGGGTTCTTACGACAGTTACCTTGAAGTATTCGATCAGGGAATGCAGTTTAGTGAAACACCGGTAGATTCGAATATTTCTGAAAATTTGTGTGATATATACCAGGATCTGAAAGATTTTATCTTTGCTTTCCGTTTGGGAACCGTCGAAATCATGACCGATGCCGTATGGGAATGCAGGAAAAACTTTTGTGAATATTGGGGACAAAAATTGGTAAACGTATTAAGAGCCATTCATTCGCTGGTTTATGGAGAAAACGATCTGGACGAGATGAATGACCGCATTGAAGGAGACGGGGCAAAAGAAAAAGCAGAAGAAGACAGCAGTTGGCTATCAAATCATTTCAATCAGGAAGAAGGAGACTCTTTCAGCAATGAATTATAAAGAGACAATTACCAAAGAAGAACTCGAAGAATTGCCGCTCCGTTCGTTTGAAGGCAATATTATGATTGTGGACAATAAGGATAAACTGCGTGAAGCAGTTGCCTATTTAACCCAGTTCCCGTTCATCGGTTTCGACACCGAGACCAAACCTTCTTTCAAAAAAGGACATATCAATACCGTTGCTTTGCTTCAACTTTCGACCAATGAAAGGGCTTTCCTTTTCCGGTTAAATTATCAGGATCTTCCCCGGAAAATCATCGCTCTACTATCGAACCCCAACATCATTAAAGCAGGCATTGCTATTCGCGACGACATAAAGACCCTTCAGCAAAAAAGGAGGTTTTCTCCAGCTGGCTTCTGCGAATTACAGGACGAGGCAAAGGAACGTGGAATTAACAGTTTCAGCCTCAAAAAACTGTCAGGGATCGTGCTTGGGGTCCGAGTATCCAAAGCACAGCAACTATCCAATTGGGAAGCCCCCAATTTATCCGAAGCACAACTGAGTTACGCCGCCACCGATGCCTGGATTTGTTACGAGATTTACAAACAGTTTAAAAACGAACAGGAATGAAACCAACCTTTCCACAGATTATTTTAAAACCGGGAAAAGAGCAGTCGATGAAACGGTTTCATCCATGGGTTTTTTCGGGAGCAATCAAACTGGTCAACGGAAAGGTGGACGAAGGCGATATCGTTACCGTCTATTCCGCTCAAAATGAGTTTTTGGGAATTGGCCATTACCAAATCGGATCAATCTCTGTCCGTATTTTCTCTTTTCAAAATATTGAACCCAATGAAGCTTTCTGGAAAGAAAAGCTTTTAAAAGCATACAACCTGCGGAAAGCGCTGGGATTGGTAAATAACGACGAAACCAATGTGTTCCGACTGGTACACGCCGAGGGGGATGAACTTCCCGGTTTGATCATCGATATTTATAACCAGACCGCCGTGATGCAGATCCATACGGTGGGTATGTATCTGATCAGAGAGTTACTGGCCAAGCTTCTGAAGGAGATCATGGGCGACCGCCTGGTGGCTGTTTACGACAAAAGCTCCAAATCGGTTCCTTTCAAGGCAAATATCAATGCCGTTGATTCTTATCTGATTGGCAATACCGGTTCTACGGTTGTTTCTGAAAACGGTATGCTGTTTAAGGTCGATTGGGAAGAAGGGCAGAAGACCGGCTTTTTCATCGATCAGCGTGAAAACCGTTACCTGCTCCAGAAATATGCTGCCGGGCGCGATGTGCTGAACATGTTTTGCTACACCGGCGGATTCTCCTTTTTCGCTATGAAAGGTGGTGCCCGGCTGGTCCATTCGGTCGACTCATCCGCAAAAGCCATCGATCTAACCCGCGAAAATGTGGAATTGAACTTCCCCAGTGACCCGCGCCACGAAGCGTTTGCCTCCGATGCATTCGAATATCTCAGGGATATCAAGGACAAATACGATTTAATTATACTCGATCCACCGGCATTTGCCAAGCATCGCGGAGCCATAAACCAGGCGTTGCAGGCCTATAAACGGATTAATGCAAAAGCATTTGAGCAAATTCGCCCCGGAGGGATTCTTTTCACGTTCAGTTGTTCGCAGGTTGTCGACAGGGAACGGTTCCGTGAAGCTGTTTTTTCAGCTGCTGCAATCTCTGGCCGATCGGTACGGATACTCCATCAACTGACACAACCCGCCGACCATCCCATTGGCATCTATCATCCTGAAGGAGAATACCTGAAAGGATTGGTGCTGTACGTGGAATAATCAGGCAATGATTGCTACAAAAATTGGAACAAGGCAGGCTATCAAAATGGATGATTCATACGTAATATGCATCTCGGCTATAATTGCGGCAATGAGTGAATCATCCGTTCGTTCGTCAAACGACAGGGAAGAATAATTCATCTTCTGTACACATTCGCCCAAAACGCCTTCGACTCCGGTAAGCGTGAAACGACTGCTCCAGGTGTTGGACCGAAGCGTATATTCCTTTCCTTCACGGGTGGTAATTAGTGAACGATTTTTAAAAGCAGAATTTCTAACCTCTGCCAATAATTGGTCTTCAACAAAGATGGAAAGATCGTCGCTGAAAAAATTCTTCTTTCGGACCAGATATTCGTTTTCTCCCAGAAGGATCTTATATTCTGTACCAAACATTCCATAATAAAAAGCGCCCACTTTTTGTTCGTTAGCATAAACAGACTGACTGGCAGAATACCATTTATCACATTTCAGCACATAATTTTTCATGGTCAGTTCTTTTTAAGTTTTCCTATTGGTAAGGTAAAAGTTGAAAACGTTACATTTTCTGTTTTCTATTTTTCTAAATTACAAAGTTTTGTTATTCACCGTTTGAAAACGGTAAGAAGCTTTCTAAAAAATTCTATCTTTGGGCTTCAATTTCAAAAATAGAGTATGAGTTTAAGTGAATTAACCGCTATTTCACCCATCGATGGGCGCTATCGCAGCAAAGTCAGCGAGTTGGAAGATTATTTCTCCGAATATGCCCTGATCAAATACCGGGTTTTTGTCGAAGTGGAATATTTTTTGGCATTGTGCGCCATCCCTCTGCCACAGTTGTCCGATTTCGACCGATCGAAATCTGAGGCATTACGTTCCATCTACAAGGATTTTACGACCGACGATGCCCAGCGTATCAAAGAGATTGAAAAAACCACCAATCACGATGTGAAAGCTGTTGAATATTTTCTGAAAGAAAAATTCGATTCACTGGATCTAAAGAAATTTAAAGAGTTCATCCATTTTGGATTGACTTCACAGGATATCAACAATACGGCTGTTCCTTGCTCCCTTCGCGATGCCCTTCGCGAAGTTTATTACCCGCAGTTGGAAAAGCTGATCGATAAACTGGAGGAACTGGCAAGCAGTTGGGACGAAATTCCCATGCTGGCCCATACTCACGGACAACCCGCTTCTCCTACACGATTAGGAAAAGAGATCCGGGTTTTTATCGAAAGGTTGAATGTGCAAATTGAACTCGTAAAGAGTATTCCGGTTTATGCCAAATTTGGTGGAGCAACCGGTAATTTGAATGCCCATGCCGTTTCCTTCCCCGATATCGACTGGGTAAAATTTGCCAACGATTTCTGCAATAATTCCCTGCAACTGGAGCGTTCGCAATATACCACCCAGATTGCCCATTACGACAATTATGGAGCGATTTTTGATAACCTGAAACGGATCAATACCATTCTGCTCGACCTTGACCGCGACTTCTGGACCTATATTTCGATGGAGTACTTCAAACAGAAGATCAAAAAAGGGGAAATTGGTTCATCGGCAATGCCGCACAAAGTAAATCCAATTGACTTCGAAAACTCGGAAGGGAATATTGGGCTGGCAAATGCCCTGTTCGAGCACCTTTCGTCGAAATTGCCGGTTTCAAGGTTGCAACGCGACCTGACCGATTCCACGGTGCTGCGAAACATTGGCATTCCCATTGCACATTCATTGATTTCAATCAGCTCAACCTTAAAAGGACTGGATAAGCTCCTGCTGAATATCGATGCCATCAACAACGACCTGGAAAGAAACTGGAGTGTGGTAGCCGAAGCAATTCAAACCATCTT
>DAOQAB010000115.1:0-11835 GCA_035353695.1 Prolixibacteraceae bacterium | reverse complement strand
CTCCTGTCAGACCTCAGCAAAAATGTTTGGGCAAAAAAATCCCGAAGCGTTGGGCCCCGGGATGTTGATTCTTTATTTTGCCGAACACTGAAAGCAGATCAGCATTCTTTTGAAAATTCCTTTGCGTTTTTCCTGCTTCGTGTTTAAAACCTACACATTGAAGCGGAAGTGCATAATGTCGCCATCCTGCACCACATACTCTTTTCCTTCCACGCCAATCTTTCCGGCTTCGCGGCAGGCGGATTCGGAACCTAACCGCACGTAGTCGTCGTATTTGATCACTTCGGCACGGATAAAACCCCGTTCAAAATCGGAGTGGATAATTCCGGCAGCCTGTGGCGCTTTAATGCCTCTGTGGAAAGTCCAGGCACGGCTTTCGTCGGGACCGGTGGTGAAATAGGTTTGCAGGTTAAGCAATTTATAGGCTGCATGGATCAGTTTGGTTACACCGGGTTCATCGAGTCCCAGGTCTTCGAGGAAAAGCTGTTTCTCTTCGTACGATTCCAGTTCGGCAATGTCGGCTTCGGTGGCTGCCGCAATGACCAGGATTTCGGCATTCTCGTTTTTTACCGCTTCGCGAACTACATCAACATATTGGTTGCCGGTTTTTGCCGAAGTTTCATCCACGTTGCACACGTACATTACCGGTTTCATGGTGAGCAGGAAGAAATCTTTGGCAGTTTCCTGTTCGGCTTCGGTCAGTTCAACGGCGCGGGCCGAGATGCCTTTCAGCAGGGCTTCTTTTATTTTTACCGCCGTGTCGTAAATGCGTTTGGCCTCTTTGTTGGAGGTGTCTTTAATTTGTCTTGAAGCTTTTACGATGCGGTTTTCAATGGTTTCAAGGTCTTTCAGCTGAAGCTCAATATCGATCACCTCCTTATCGCGCACTGGGTTAACCGAACCGTCGACATGGACAATGTTGTCGTTGTCGAAACAGCGAAGAACATGCAGGATAGCGTCGGTTTCGCGGATGTTGGCCAGGAACTGGTTGCCCAATCCTTCGCCGTTGCTGGCGCCTTTTACCAGTCCGGCAATATCGACAATCTCGACGGTCGTTGGGATTACCTTTTTGGGGTTATCAATCTCGGCTAGTTTAATCAGCCGGTCGTCGGGAACGGTAATTACGCCCACGTTGGGTTCGATAGTGCAAAACGGGAAATTGGCCGACTGTGCTTTGGCACTCGACAAACAGTTAAACAGGGTCGATTTGCCCACATTGGGCAGCCCTACAATACCACACTTCAATGACATGGATTCTGATTTTTAATTCGTGGACAAAAATAGGGTTTTCTTTTACAAAAATTGAGATAAATGGGATATGATGGGGTTACATTTAAAATTCTCATTCAGCTTAAAATGATGTATATTTGAACAATTAAGAGAAACTTGTCATTATCATTCATGTTTTTTGATTTACAGGCCATCAAAATGAATCGTTTTGAATTAGAAGAACTCATTAAGAAGGGTGAAACCAGTACGGTACAGTTTAAAGAAAATGTACACAATGAACAGTCTGTTGCTCAGGAAATGGTTGCTTTTTCCAATTGCCGGGGCGGGATTATCATTATTGGGGTTGATGATAAAACGTGGAATGTCGTTGGGCTGAGCGATAATGACCTTCGGCGGTTAGCCAATCTGCTTGCCAATGCAGCCAGTGAGCATGTGAAAAATCCGGTTTTTATTGAGACGGATACCGTTCTTATCGATGGAAAGTATGTGATGGTTGTTACGGTTCCGGAAGGAATTGATAAACCCTATAAGGATAAAGATGGCATTATTTTTATGAAAAATGGTGCAAACAAACGAAAAGTGACCAATAATGAAGAAATTATGCGGTTACTGAGTAAAGGTAAGAACCTGTTCCCCGATGAATTTCCGGTACCTCAGGCCACGATCAGCGATATTAACAAAGATCGTTTCGACTCTTTTTTTCTGCAGGAATTTAAGGTTGAATATGATAAACTTGGACTTAGCTACGAAGAAGCTTTAAAAGCCAAGAGGGTACTGAAAGATGGGAACATCCTTCTTGGCGGGCTTCTGTTTTTTGGGAAACAGCCCCAGCTTTATCGTCCGGCCTTTTGCATCAAATCTGTCGCTTTCTACGGAAATGATCTGGGAGGAGACGCATACAGAGACAGCCGTGACCTTACTGGTCCCATTCCCGTTTTGTATGACGAGGGAATGGCTTTCTTTAAAAGGAACCTTTTTCATACACAGCAAGGCCAGGGATTTAATTCTCAGGGGAAACTTGAGATCTCCGAAATAGCCTTGCAGGAACTTTTGGAAAATGCATTGATTCATCGGGAATATATCAAAAATGCACCGATCCGGCTATTGATTTTCGACAACCGTGTGGAGATAATCAGTCCGGGTTGCCTTCCCAATACGCTTACGGTTGAAGAGATGAAATACGGTAATCCGATCATCCGGAATAATTTGATGGTTAGCTATGCTTTGCATACGATGCCGTTCAGGGGACTTGGTTCTGGTATCAGGAGGGCATTGGAGCAGCAACCCAATATTGAGTTCATCAACGATATCGAGGGAGAACAGTTCCGGGTTATTATTCCACGTCCTCCACGCGATTGATTTTTCAAAAAGAATGGACAAACATCTTCACATTATCTCGTTCAACGTTCCTTATCCGGCTGATTATGGCGGAGTGATCGACGTGTTTTACCGCATCAAAGCGTTAAGCAAAGCGGGGGTGAAAATTCATCTCCATTGCTTTCAGTATGGGCGTGAGGTAGCTCCGGTACTGAACGACTTTTGTGAGGAGGTTATTTATTACAAGCGTTCCATGTCGGCGCTGAATCAATTTTCCGCCAAACCATTCATCGTAAAGAGCCGTGCCAACCGGCAACTGCTGCAACGGTTGCAGAAGGATGAATATCCCATTCTCTTCGAAGGGCTGCACACCTGCAATTTCCTTGGCCATCCAAAACTGGCAGGGCGGAAAAAGATTGTGCGCTGCCACAACATCGAGCACGATTATTACAATTCGCTGGCTGCTAAAACACCGTGGTTGTTTCGTCAATATTTCCGGCTTGAAGCTTCCAAACTGAAGCGGTTTGAAGAACTATATCATCAGGCTGATTTTCTGGCGGCAATTTCGGCGTCGGACTATAACTATTTTGAGGCGAAGTATGGCAAAACCATTTTGATGCCGCCTTGTCATCCCAACGAGAGGGTAAACAGTAAAGAGGGCAGGGGCAGCTTCATTTTATACCACGGCAACCTGAGCGTACAGGAGAACGACGAAGCGGCAAAGTTTGTTGTTGAAAAGATTGCTCCCTTTGTCGATTTTCCTTTTGTGATAGCCGGCAAAAACCCGTCGAAGGCATTGGTTGAAATGGCCACAAAATGTGCCAATGTTGAGATTCTCCGAAACCCGGACGATGAAAAACTCGATCAACTGGTCATTGATGCCCATATCAATTTGCTGCCCACTTTTCAGGCAACCGGTTTCAAACTGAAATTGCTGAATGCGTTGTATAACGGCCGTTTCTGTGTTGGAACGCCGCAACTGACCGAAGGAACCGGTCTCGGCGAATTGTGTGTGCTTGCTGCTTCCGAAGAGGAGATGATTGTTGCCATCAAAAGACTCCTTTCCGATTCTTTTTCAGCAGAGATGGTTGAGAAGCGCCGGTCGGCATTGGAAGGCAAATTCTCGAACCGTTCTATCATCTCCAAATTGATCGATATCCTTTGATGATTATGGATAGAAAGTAAAACAGGCTAACTCCTTCCGGAATTAACCTGTCTCGTTTTGTCGTATACTGTTTTGATAACGGTGACGTTGAAAAAGCGGTTATTCTTCAATAATGTCGTAACCTCCAAAGTATTTCATAAACTGAACCCGTTCGTACATGGCCGGGTTGTTTACCCGTTGGGCACTTGCGGCACCTGAAAGGTCTTTGATGTTTTTGTAGCCATTGGCATCCATCCAGTCGGAGATACCTTTTACCATTTCTTTTACGAATCCGTAGCCGTTTTTATAAACAGCCGAAACAACCTGCACGGCACTTGCACCCGACATCAGCATTTTGATGGCTGCCTGGTGGTCGTGAATCCCGGTGCTGGCGGCCAGTTCGCAATCGACCCTTCCGGACATGATGCCAATCCAGCGCAGTGGCTGAAGGTAATCGTACGGATGGCTGAGGATTTGCGCTGGTACCAGTTCTTTCTTTTCAAGATCGATGTCGATGTTGTAGAAACGGTTGAACAAGGTAATGCCGGCAATTTTCGTTTCCGAAAGTTCCTTGATCATCAGCGCCAGGTCTGAAAAGTAATTCGATATTTTGACCGATACCGGAATGGTAACCTGTTCGAGCACCATGTTGATGATTTTGAAATAGTATTGCCTTACATCTTCTGCATTTCTGCTGAGATCGGATGGCAAAACGAACAGGTTTAACTCAAGGGCATCGGCACCGGCCAGTTCAAGCTTCTGTGCAAAAAAGACCCATTCGCTTCCGGTCATGCAGTTGATGCTGGCTACGACTGGTATTTTTACACCCGCTTTCTTCACGTTGCTGATCAAATCAAGGTAGTTTTTTACCTGATCGTTTCGTATTTCATAATCGAAGTAATCGAAATACTCCTGATTGTAATCGTTGATTTCCTGATTTTTGAGCAGGTGCTGGTACTCATTGTAAATTTCCTCCTCGAAGATCGATTTCAGGACAACGGCTCCTGCGCCGTTTTCTTCCAGCATTTTTATTTTTTCGACCGATGAGGTAAGCCCTGAACTACCGATAATAACCGGGTTCTTTAAGTCAAGGCCAAAAAAACGGGTTGATAGGTCTGCCATTATATCTTTTTTTATTGTTTCTATTTTTTACGATCTGTTTGCTTTACTAATTCTTTCGGGTTCTGGCGACAATCAAACAGGTTTACAACTTCAATGCGGGCATGTTTTTTATTTACCCAGTAAATTAGTTTGTAATTCTTGCATATAAGATACCTGAACTGTTCGTCTCGGCCTGAAAGCAAAGGTTCTATCTGACCTATATCAGGTGCATTTTCTAATAAAATTGATTTGTCAATAATTTCAACAACTATTTTTTGTGCTAATCGTTTGCCAGCTCTGTCTGCATAATAGGAGAAGATGCTGTCAAGTTTCTCCTGAGCGAATTGAGTCCAGTAAACCGTAAGCTTCACTTTTCGTATTTGCTTTTTAAAACAGTGGCCTTTTCAACTCTTCCCATTTCAGAGTCTTTCATTGATTGTTCAATTTGCTGGTTGAATTGATCAAGGCTCATTGGTTTTAATTGCTCATCAGCCGATTCAATTTTTTTGAAATGAAGAAGTTCTTCCAAACTTTGGATGATTTCTTCGTTTTGCAAATTCAAAAATTCCTGAACAAACAATATTTTACGCGATTGCAAATCCATAATTATTGAATGATTTTCAAACAAATTTAATCATTCTTGCCTTCATCTGAAAGATATTCATGCATCGATTGGGCGGCTTTACGTCCATCGCCCATGGCAAGAATGACCGTTGCGCCACCACGAACAATGTCGCCACCTGCAAAAATCTCAGGGATCGACGATTGCATGTTTTCATTCACCTCAATGGTTCTCCACCGGCTCATTTTCAGATCCGACAAGCAGGAAGGAATCAGTGGGTTTGGTGAAACGCCAACGGCAACAATTACCAGATCCACGTCGATATCTTCGGTCGCACCGGGTATTTCAACTGGAGAGCGGCGTCCTGAAGCATCGGGTTCGCCAAGTTCCATCAACTGCAACCGCATTTTGTTTACCCGTCCGGTTTCGTCGGCAAAGTATTCAATTGGGTTGGTGAGGTTTTTAAATTCAATACCCTCTTCTTCGGCATGTTTAACCTCTTCGACACGGGCTGGCATCTCAACCCTCGACCGGCGATAAACGATCATGGCTCGTTTGGCACCCAGGCGTTTGGCTGTACGAACCGAGTCCATGGCGGTATTTCCACCTCCAATTACTGCTACGTTTTTCCCGTGAAGCACCGGTGTGTCGAACTGATCGCTGTTGGCGGTCATCAGGTTTACGCGGGTCAGGTATTCGTTGCTGGAAAGAATCCCGTTGAAGTTTTCGCCCGGGATATTCATAAAACGGGGAAGTCCTGCGCCACTACCCACAAAGAACGCTTTGTAGCCATCTTCTTTGAGCTGATCGAACGAGGCTGTTCTGCCCACGATGAAGTTGGTTTCGAATTGAACGCCCATCTTCCGGAGGTTTTCCAGTTCAACATCAACCACCGAATTGGGGAGCCTGAATTCAGGGATTCCATATTTCAGCACACCGCCAATTTCGTGGAGTGCTTCAAAAACGGTTACATCATAGCCCAGTTTGATCATGTCGCCGGCAAATGAAAGCGACGATGGTCCCGAGCCAATGGATGCAACTTTCTTTCCGTTTTTAGGCGCACAGGTTGGGGTTGAAATGGCACCCGATTCACGTTCCCAGTCAGCGGCAAAACGTTCGAGGTAACCAATAGCAACCGGTTCTTTCTGAAGTTTTACTTTGAAGAAACATTTTTCTTCGCACTGTTTTTCCTGAGGGCAAACACGGCCACAAACAGCTGGCAAAGCGCTGGTAAGCTTTAATGTAGCTGCTGCTTCACCAAAGTTCTGGCGTTCGATGTTTTTAACGAATTCGGGAATGTTGATCTGTACAGGGCATCCTTCAATACAGGTTGGGTTTACACAATCCATGCAACGTGCTGCTTCTTTGACAGCCTGTTCTTCGGTCAAACCGGTGTTTACTTCAACGTTCTGATATTTGATGCGCTCTTCCGGTTCTACTTCCGGCATTTTAACCCGTGGTATATCGGTGCGTTCTTTTCCTTTGAGCGTTTTCCTCAATTCGGAACGCCATTCGAGGTCTCTTCTCTCTTTTAAATATTCTGTATAGGTTGTCATATCTGTTCTATTGCTGCATGTATTGCTGAAAAGCTTCTTTCTCTTCGTTGCGGTAACCGCCCAGTCGCATCATCATTTCATCAAAGTCGATCTGATGGGCATCGAATTCCGGGCCGTCGACACAGGTGAATTTGGTTTTTCCTCCTACGGAAACCCTGCAGGCACCGCACATTCCGGTACCATCGACCATGATTGAGTTCAAACTGGCCTGTGTTGGGATGTTATACTTTTTGGTAAGCAAGGCCGTGAATTTCATCATGATGGCAGGGCCAATGGCGATGCATTCATCTACTTTTTCACGCAGGATAACCTCTTCGGCACCTTGGGTAACCAACCCTTTGCGACCGTATGAACCATCGTCGGTCATAATGATTACTTCGTCGGACCACTTTCTGATTTCATCTTCCAGGATGATCAGATCTTTACTTCGGGCAGCCAACACGGAAATAACCCGGTTGCCGGCTTTCTTAAAACCTTCGACAATGGGCAACAGCGGAGCAACACCAACACCACCGCCACAAGCCAGAATGGTTCCTACTTTGTGGATTTCGGTTGCTTTTCCCAACGGGCCAACCAGGTCGTGCAGGCAATCACCAACTTCCATCTTTGCCAGTTTGTCGGTGCTTACACCTACTTTTTGTGCCACAAGGGTGATGGTTCCCTTTTCGTTATCTGATCCGGCAATGGTCAGCGGAATGCGTTCCCCGTTTTCTGACACGCGGAGAATGATAAAATTCCCGGGCTGACGTGATTTCGCTATGAGTGGTGCTTCTACCACAAGCTTTACAACATTTTCCGAAAAAAACTCTTTTTCAACAATTCGATTCATTGATTCTGTATTATTTAAGCCTACAAAAATAGAATCATCTTTTGGGCTAACTAATTTTTATTTCAAATTTTTCAAATTTTAAAAAATTGTTTAACAGTGCCACAAATAGTTTTTATTTTTGAAGTTTTTTAATCCTGAATTCAACGTAAAAATTATTGGAACTTAAACTTTTATAGAAATTGGAAATTCAACCGTCAAATATTGAATTTGTTGTTACACTGACTGAACACCGGGTTCTTGGACAGATTTTATCGCCCTACTTTATCCAAAAAAATGAAAAGGGAACTTTTTATCGGATCATTTCTCCGGTTTTGCAGGGCGATGCCGAAAGACCAGATAGCACGCTGACCCCGGTACAGAAGCGTTTGGTAAAGGTTATTGAGAATTACAGCGACGAAAACCTTGCCCGGAAGTTTTCGAGAAAGCAGAACAGCAAAGAGTTTTTTCAGAATATCAATCCCGATTTTTTTAAAAAGTGGGTTGTGCCCTACATCGACCGACAATTGGTCGATTGCATTGAGATTATCCGAAAAAATAAGATTAAGCTTTTTTTTAAGCCGGCCAAGTACAATAATTTGTACGATGACGATTTGATCGAGATTCTGGAAGAACCGGCGGAGCCTGTTTTTCATTTCGACTTAACCGGTGAAGGGTTAACCTATTACCTGAAGATTATTTATCAGGGTAAGCCGTTAAAAATCCTCTTCCGAAACCCGGTGATGCTGGTTGATACTCCCTGCCGGATTGTGATCAATAATAAGCTTTACTCCTTCTCGAAAGTGTCGGGTAAAAGGTTACTGCCTTTCCTTGAAAAGGAGTTTGTGAACATTCCAGCTCGGATCACCGAAAAGTACCTGAAAAGTTTCGTTACCAACATTGTCCGCGATCATAATGTGGAGTTGAACGGGCTTGAAATCAAATCGGTTCATTCGGAGCGGAAGATGATCATCACCATTGAAAGGGGTCTCGATCTGGATCCGATGCTGGTTCCCCGCTTCCAGTATGGGACCAAACGTTTTCTGACCGACCGGAAGAGCGAGGTAGAAGTGGATCTGAAATCCGAAAACGGGAAGTATGTTTTTTATAAATACCAGCGCGATCTGGCCTGGGAGACCGATAAATGGGTATTCCTTAAGTCAAAAGGATTGGTCCTGAGTGGATTCAAACTGGTCTTTGTGAAGGATTCTGATCTGTTCCGCGACGATCCACAGTATGCGGTTATTAACTGGGTAAACCGTGTTCGTGATGAGTTGCTTGAAAAAGGAATTGTGATCGAACAGGCAATCAGGGAGGTAACTTATTTTATTGGGAAACATGAGCTTGAAATGAAGCTGAAAATGGAGGATGACTGGTTCGATCTGTATGCCGTCGTCACTTTCGGTGAGTTTCAGATTCCGTTTATCAGGCTGAAGAGAAACATTCTTTCGGGTATCCGGGAGTATCTTCTTCCCAATGGCGAGGTGGTAATTCTTCCCATTCAATGGTTTGTCAGTTATAAAGAACTAATCCAATTGGCCGAGGAACAGGATGACCACATGCGGTTTTCAAAGCATCACTTCCGGATTGTGAACGAAAATCTGGGTGGGATCGACCCGAAACTCGAAGAGGATTTGAAGAAACTGGAAACATCCACGTTTACCATTCTCGCCGAACCCTCTCATTTGAAAGCCAAACTCAGGGATTACCAGAAACAAGGTTACTCATGGATGTATTCGCTGGGGCAGAAAAAATTTGGCGGCTGTTTAGCCGACGACATGGGGTTGGGAAAAACCCTGCAAACACTCACGCTGCTTCAGAAAGTAAAAGAGATTGGCGAACATTCGGTGGCTTCGAAAGCGTCCAAAGTAAATCAGCTTCTCCTTTTTGAAGATGAAGAAAAACAGATTCCAGCATCGTTGATTATTGTTCCAACCTCGCTGGTTCATAACTGGCATAATGAGATCCGGAAGTTTACCCCGCAAATGAAAGTGTACAACTACGTGGGTGCCCAGCGGAAACGCAAATTGGATTTGGCTTCCCTTATTAATTCGTATGATATTATTATAACCACTTACGGAACCATCCGGAACGATTACGAAGTGATGAAGGATTATTGCTTCAATTATCTGATTCTCGATGAGAGCCAGTATATTAAAAATCCCGGGTCGAAGTCATACCAGTCTGTTTGTGCCCTCGCTTCCGAATATCGACTGGTGCTTACCGGAACCCCGATTGAGAATTCGCTTTCGGATCTTTGGGCACAGGTGAACTTTCTGAATAAAGGATTGCTGGGAAGTTATACCTTTTTCCAGAAAGAATTTATCCAACCCATCGAAAAGAAGAACGACGAAGAGAAGCAAAAGCAGCTGAAAAACCTGATCTCTCCATTCATTTTACGACGGACCAAAGAGGAGGTAGCACAGGATCTTCCACCATTGACAGAGCAAATCCGGTATTGTGAGATGAGCGAATCGCAATACAAGATTTACGAAAAGCAAAAATCGGCCATCCGAAAATTGCTGATCGAGAACATTGAAAAGGTTGGGATGAAAAATGCTTCGTTCATGGTGTTGCAGGCAATGACCAAGTTGAGGCAGCTGGCAAACCATCCGGCGTTGGTCGGCCATCCGGATTGCGATTCCGGTAAATTCGATGAGGTGATCCATAACCTCGAAGAACTGCTGTCAGAAAATCATAAGGTGCTGATATTTTCTTCGTTTGTAACTCATTTGAAATTGTTTCAGGAGGAGTTTGAAAAAAATGGATGGGAATATTGCCTTCTTACCGGCCAGACCCGCGACCGGGAAGCGGTCATTAATGAATTTCAGAACAGCGAACGGAAACAGATTTTCCTGATTTCGCTCAAAGCTGGTGGTGTGGGTTTGAATCTTACTTCTGCCGATTATATTTTCATTCTTGATCCCTGGTGGAACCCTGCTTCGGAAAACCAGGCCATCAGCCGGGCACATCGTATTGGTCAGAATAAGAAGGTGTTTGTGTACCGTTACATTTCGGAAGATACGATTGAGGAAAAGATTCAGAAACTGAAAGAACGCAAATCGCAGCTGGCTGAAAAGTTCATCACTTCAAACAGCCCGTTCGATTCGGTTTCGAACGACGAAATTATGGGATTGTTTGAGTAGAAAAAGGCGGAAGAATTCTGTTATTTGCTGTTTCCTGACGTCGATAAATTTTTATTTTTGTGCAAAACAAGAACACAACATGGATAAATTAACAATCGTAAAAGTTGGCGGTAAAATTGTTGAAGAGGAAGATTCGCTGAATCAGTTAATCAACGATTTCAAAAGTATCTCGGGGCCTAAAATCCTGGTGCATGGAGGTGGCCGTTCGGCTACTGCAATGGCAGCAAGACTGGGCGTTGAAACCCAAATGGTTGAAGGCAGAAGGATTACCGATCAATCGATGCTTGAGGTGGTTACCATGGTCTATGGCGGGTTGGTCAACAAACGGATTGTGGCAAAACTTCAGTCCAAAGGTTGTAATGCAGCGGGCTTTACGGGCGCCGACTTGAGTATTATTACTTCGGTGAAACGCCCGGTGAAAGAGGTCGATTATGGTTTTGTGGGCGATGTGATTGATGTAAATACCAGCGAACTTCGGATGCTCATTGGCGAAGGGGTGGCCCCGGTCATTGCTCCGCTTACCCACGATGGCAAAGGGCAACTGCTCAATACCAATGCCGATACCATGGCAACCGAACTGGCGATTGATCTGGCCAAATTTTATGCTGTGAGCCTGGTGTTCTGTTTCGAAAAAGACGGCGTTCTGCTGAACCCCGACGATGAGCGTTCGGTGATCCGCGATTTGGACAAGGACCTCTACCTGCAATATAAATCGAAAGGGATTATTTCCGAAGGGATGATCCCCAAGCTCGACAATGCGTTCAAGGCATTCAATAGCGGGGTGAACATGGTGCTGATTACCAATGCAAAAAACCTTACCAAACCATCAGCCGTTGGAACCATGATCAGAAGGTAGAAACACCGATTAATAGCAGATCATACTATTTTTTAGTTGAGTATTATTCATTGCCTGAAAGGAATTTCTTATCTTTATGATAACTTTAAATTCCCTCCGCAATGAAGAAAAATATCCT
>DAOQAB010000114.1:0-11868 GCA_035353695.1 Prolixibacteraceae bacterium | reverse complement strand
CCGGTAAGATGCAGGATGCTGCCGAACTGGTGAAAGGTAAAGTAGCCGGTTTGACCATCGCAAAAGGAAGTGGTGACCCGAACGCTGAATCGACCATTCGGTTGCGTGGTGTTATTTCGTTGAAAGGCAGCTCCACACCATTGGTGTTAATCGATGGGATCGAAGGAAGCTTAAGTACGGTTGCTCCAGAAAACATCGCTTCAATCGATGTGCTGAAAGACGCTTCTGCTGCGGCTATTTATGGTACCCGTGGTGCCAATGGTGTCATTTTGATTACCACCAAATCGGGGAAAAGGAATTCAAAAACACAAGCCAGTTATGCTGGTTATACCTCTTTATCCCAGTTTGGAAAAACGCTCGATTTTATGAGCGCCGATCAAATTCGTCAGGGATTGACTGATTATACCGACAAAGGTTACGATACCGATTGGCTGGATGCTGTTACACAAACGGCATTTACTCATAACCACAACTTCAATATTTCAGGGGGGTTGGAAAATACCACCTATTCTGCCGATTTTACTTATCGTAAGGAAAACGGGGTAATTATCGACACCTATAACGAAGAGATGAAAATGAGCTTTGATGTTTCTCACTGGTTGTTGAATGACATGGTGAAGGTAAACCTCAATATCGTAAAAGGTCTTCATGAAAATAGTGCAACCAACGCCAACGACGATGGTGCATCCAATATTTACCGGCAAGCTATTATCCATAATCCGACCGAACCAATCTGGAATGAAGATGGCACCTATTTTGAAAACTTCCAGGTTAACTATTATTACAACCCGGTTGAGATGATTAAAGAGCGCAAAGGAAAATACAACAAAGAAACAACCCGTATGACCGGAAACATCACGTTTGAACCGATCAAAGGATGGCAAACAAACCTGATGTTATCGACTCAACGTTTAAATGATCACGACAGGGGGTATTACACCTCGGAATATTTTAGCCAAAAAATGGAAGGTCATACCGGCTATGCTTATCATTCGCAAAATGAAAGCAAGACTGACAATCTTGAATTGACATCCAAATACAATGCTCAGTTCAAGAATCACCGGTTGGATGCATTAGTTGGTTATAGCTATCAGTATTCTGTTTACGAAGGTTTTAATGCCTATAATTATGATTATCAAAACGACTTTTTCGAATACAATAATTTGTCGGTTGGTTCTGCATTGAAAAAAGGAAAAGCAGGAATGGGCAGCTATAAAAACGACAACAAACTCATTGGTTTCTTTGGTCGTGTTAGTTATGGTTATTCCAATAAATACAATGCGCTGATCAGTGTTCGTCGTGAAGGTTCTTCCAAATTTGGGGAAAATAACAAATGGGGATATTTCCCTTCTGCATCGTTGGGGTGGACCCTCAGCAACGAAGAATTCATGAAAGGGATCAGCTGGCTCGACAATTTGAAACTGCGTGCTGGAGTTGGGGTTACCGGTGTGATACCCGATGATTCGTACAAGTCACTGACTCTTTATGACCTTGGCTCATCTTATTATTATTCAAACGGAGAATGGTTGCCGGGATTAGAAGTAGCATCCAATCCAAACCCCGACTTAAAATGGGAAAAATCGACCGAATATAACGTTGGTGTGGATATGAGTGTACTGAAAGACCGGGTAAGCTTTACCGTTGATGTTTATTCAAAGAAAACCACCGATATGTTGTGGGATTATGATGTTCCAACGCCTCCGAATTTGTATCCACAAACCTTGGCCAACGTGGGTGTAATGCGCAACAGGGGTATTGAAGTAGCCATCAATGCCACTCCGGTACAAAACAAGGATTTTGAATGGAAAACAACCCTTACCGGTTCCTATAATGCCAATAAGCTGATCAGCTTGTCAAACGATTTGTATGAATCAGCCAATCAAATGGATGCAGGAGGTTGTGGTGAGCCTATCAGTATTGCAACCCATCGGTTGGAAGTTGGGAAATCTATTGGTAATTTCTTTGGGTTAAAATCGGTAGGGGTTTCTGAAAACGGACTTTGGCTGATTGAAAATCCTTCAACTGGCGCTGCTGAAGAGTTTACCGATAATATGTTGAATAATGACACCTATCGTCAGTACCTTGGGAATGGCCTTCCAAAATTCTATTTAGGCTGGAGCAACATGTTCCGTTATAAGAATTTTGATCTTAATGTTCAAATGATTAGTCAATTAGGATTTAGTGTGCTGAATGAACCGCGTGCTTTCTATGAGAACAATTCTATTACATTCAATAAATTGAAATCGGTTCTCGATGCTCCTTATGGTGGCCAGTACACGTTGTCGTCGTCGCAAAAGCAAACCATTGTTAGTTACTACCTCGAAAAAGGCGATTTTGTGAAAATATCCAATATCACGTTAGGGTATAATGTTCCATTAAAGGAAAATAACTATGCCAAAGGTATTCGCATCTATCTTACCGGGAATAACCCATTCTGCTTTACCGGTTACAATGGCCTGGATCCGGAACTATCCAACGTCGATGCAACCTATGCAGGAATTGACCGTCGCGACAAATATCCGGTAATCCGTTCCCTTACATTTGGTGCAATTGTTACATTCTAAAAAAAATACGATATGAAAATGAAAATATATAAATCCATTTTTGTTTCAGCCTTGGTTGCATTGGTGCTTTCGTTTAGTGGTTGTACCAATCTGGATGAAACAATTTATGATCAGATAGCTTCCGAAAAATATACCTTCTCGGAGAAGGATGCAGCGAGTATGTTCTCTCCGGTTTACAGTAACCTGCGCAATGTATATTGGGGGTGGAATGGATATTGCGATATCCAGGACGAATCATCCGATTTGTGGTGTACACCGTATCGTATCGGTATTGGATGGGGAGACCTCTATGTATCGATGCACAAACATGAATTCCATTCTCAGATAGGACACCTTATTACAGAATGGAGTAATTCTTACGCCGGTATTAATGCCTGTAATAAACTGCTGGCCGATGATGCCGTTAAGAATTCGGCGTCAGCTGTTGCTCAGTTGAAAGGTTACCGTGCCCTCTATTATTACATTCTTTTCGATTTGTTCCGTAACATTCCGATTGATTCTACTTACGATCATCCGGATGGATGGTTGCCCGAACAGGCCGACCCACAGATCTCATTCGATTTTATTGTGAGTGAATTGAATGCAATCAAAGGGAAATGTGGTGCTGATAATGGAATGGGACAGATCAATGATTATACCGTTAACATGATCCTTGCCAAAATGTACCTGAACCATAATGCCTGGTTTAATAGTTTTTCTGACAATTCATACTACGGCAAAGCCATTGATGAAGTGAATGAAATCATCAACAGCGGGAAATTCTCGTTGTCTTCCAATTATTCCGACAATTTCAAGGAAGATATCTCTTCCAGTCCCGAAATTATCTTCGGTATCCCGTTTGCTGAAAATTATGCCAGTGGAAATTATTATGCAAACAAGTGGATCCATGTTGCAGGTAAAGCAAGATGGGGATTCACGGGTTGGGCAACCGGCGGAAGTACCGTATTGCCACAGTTCCTCGATACGTATGATAAGGATGATACCCGTTATACCGATTGCTGGACATTGGGACAACAATATGATATGAGTGGCGCTGCAATTATGGTAAAAGGTGAACCACTGGTTTATACCAAGGAAATTCATAGCATTGTTACTCCGGGATGTTATCCTTTTGAAGGTGGCCGTTTGATAAAATATGAAATCTTATCCGGTGATTTTGGCACCAAATACGATGATGTACCTTTCTTCCGTTTAGCGGATGCCTATCTGATTAAAGCAGAATGCTTGCTCCGTTTGGGCGGATATAAAGGCGAAACCGAACAGGATGCAGCCGACCTTGTTACCAAGGTTCGTCAACGTAATTTTAAGAGTGATCCATCGAAAGCCGTACGTACGGTTGCTCAGTTAAAAGGTGGTAGCGTTTATGCTTATGGACATCGTGAAAACCAGGGAAAAATGGGTGAAGAAGATGTGTGGATTAAAACCACTGAAGGTGGCGCTGATATTGAATTGGGCGGATTGCTCGATGATTTGGCCTGGGAATTTGTTGCCGAACATCATCGCCGTCAGGATCTGATCCGTTTTCACCTGAAAGGTTCCGATGTAAATGTTTACAATGGAAAATCATGGTTCTGTAAAGATGCCAAAACCGATCCTACCGATATTCATTGCAATATCTTTCCGTTGCCAAAAGATTTCCTGGATGGAAATTTGAAACTGAAACAGAATCCGGGTTACTAATACGACGCTGTAAAATAAGTTTTGATAAAAATGATCAATATGAAGAAAAATATAATTTATATCTTATTGAGTTGCTTTGTTTTCGCTTTTGTTGCTTGCAGCGACAGTATTGAAGACGCAACAAGCAAACATGTCTACGGTGAAGATGAAAGTCCATATTTGAAAGAAAATACGGATGCAACGATTACATCGGATTTGGAATTTGCTGTCGGACATTTATCCGCCAAAACGATCAATTTGGCCGATTATGCTACAAAGTTTCAGGAAAACATGAACATGACCGTTGATCAGGTTATCAGTGGTCTTGAAAATGGAACGGTTGTTTTTTACAACATCAGTGTAAGCAGAAACATTTGGAATAAAGCCGCAATGACCAAAGGATCAACCGGATGGTACTACAATACTGCCGGTGGTGTGACCGATGATACTCAAAATTACGTTGCCAGTCTGGATCTTGATAAAAGCGCTAAGGCACTTGTGGTGAACGTAAATAGCAGTGCTGTGGCCGGAACGACGATGTCATTCAATGTAGGTTTTGCTGTTAAAGGTGACGATTATGACGATTATGTGCGTTTCTCCTTCAATATATCGGTAACCGATCCGTCAATTGTACTTGTTAGCATCAGTATCCCTACCGGTGATTATAGTTCTTACGGTATTGATTTTAATTCCTATGCCAGTGTTATTCAAACTTGTATGGGAATGAGTGTTACTGAATTTCTGGCAGCTCTCGATTACAACGGCGACACAGGCGCTGAAACCGGAGGAAGCATTCACATGCATGTGATTGACCCGGTAACAAACGTATGGGATGAAACAAGTAGTTATACTGCCGAGCCTCCGGGATACTGGATGAATGCTTCGGGTGCTGTTTGTGTCTGGAATACGACAGGTTTCTCATTGTATGCTAATACCAAAAATGGAGATCAAAAGTTATACATTGGTCGGGCCCCTGAACTGGCTACCGGAACTAAATTCACGGTAAGTGTTGGTTATAAGGATACCCAAAATGCAAAAAACTTTTTCAGGTTCATTATTACGGCAACTTTAGAGTAGGCTTTTCACAATAGTTTAGGGAGAATAGTAACCATTGTTCTATTCTCCCTTTTAATCTATTGCTTGTTGGTTAAGTCGTTATATCCATAATTGTCTTTGTGGATGGTGTTATTTTTATCAAAAAAATAGAAAGACAAACTACTCTGTTCTTTTTAAAATCGGGTAGAAATCATCCATTGAATATCCCGATTTATATTGAAAAATCCGGATGCTGTATCCCTGTTTTATTGTTTTAAAGGACGTGTTACAGGAACAGCAAAGAAAAATTGTGATTGAAGTAAATCTTAAAATTGAAAACTATGAAAAAAATTTTACGCTCGTTGATTATTGTAGTCTTTGTACTATTTGGAAATTCATTCCTTTATGCTCAGGATGGGACCTACGTTGACAGTTTTGCCGTAGCTCACGATTATTTAACCGATGGGGTTACCGGAACAATTTGGGACGGAATTGCCGTAAACGAAGGATTCCTTGATGTGGAAACCGAGGCTGTGATTAATGCCCTAAATACCAAAGATAGCCTTGGAACACTTTCATTTACGACGACCTCTTCCTATTGGTCTGGTGATAACGACAATGGTGCATTCTTGTATAAGAATATTGCTTCGACTGTTGATTTTGAATTGACGGTAAAAGTTGCCGGAGGGGATTTCTCATCTAACGGTGCAACTGCTGTTGCCTACCTAATGGCCGGTCCTATGGTTCGCCGTGCCGATACTATTTCATTTGTTGCAATGCAAGTATTTGATCAGTATGATGTTGGTTATGGTCTTCGTAGTCTGCCAGCCGCACTCTCTTCGGATGGAAATGAAGAACACTGGACTAAAACCAATGCCGAAAAGACTTTATTGACCACCGCTGCTTTTCCTTATTTGAAATTAGTTCGCGAAGGCTCAACTTACACCGCATCATGCAGTGCGGATGGTCAAAACTGGTTTGCTTATTGGGTTGAATCTCGTCCCGACATGAATGGCCACGATCTTCAGGTTGGATTATACAATGCTACCTATACAACAAACACCGGAAAGATCATTTTTGATGATTTTAAGCTTGTTGAAAAAGTCAGGACTTCAGCTTCTGTAACAAACACGGGTTCATTCAAGGCTTTTTATAGCAACAATCGTATTGTTATCAACTCAAAAACAACCATCAGCAATTTGAAATTGTATGGCATTGATGGAGCATTGAAGTTTGAATCTAAAAATGTTAATTCTGGTTCATATTCAATTCCAGTTGAAAAACGTGGAGTTTATATACTTGTCTCAGAAGAAAATGGAAACCGATTCTCTCAAAAGATCGTAGCTTATTAGTAGTTATTTATTGTTAAAGTTAATTATGAACCAAGTTGTAGGTTCCTACAACTTGGTTTCATTTAGCTAGTTGATTCTTCCCAATCGCGTCGTGTGTTGAAGGCTTTTGTTTGATTTAATAATATAATATCCTTATGGAAAAACTTTTTGAAGCGAGGTATAAAATAGCGGAAACTGGTAAAATGGATTTCAACCCCTGGAGCGTAAAGCAGGTATTGAATGCCAAATTTCTGCCACGGAGATGGAACACTTTATTCTTGTTTAGTGTCGGAAATTAATAACAAGAAAATAGTAATTCAAAATGTTTGATTCTTGAAGAATATGAAAATGGCTCTTAATAAGTATTTTTTCTTCTTTTTATTCTTTCTTATGGGGATAAATATCCAGTCATGTCATCTTTCTAAATCCGAAAAGGGGATAGAAAAGGTTCATTTAAAAGTAGTTCCTTTTACACTGGATCAGGTTGAATTGTTGGACGGCCCCTTTAAACATGCAACCGAACTTGATGAAAAGATTTTGCTGAACTATAATCCAGATCGATTACTTTCAAAGTTCAGAACAGAAGCAGGTTTGAAACCCAACGCTGAGTGCTATGGCGGCTGGGAAGCTGAAACGATTGCAGGGCATAGCTTGGGACACTATTTGTCAGCCTGTTCCCAAATGTATCTTACCACCGGAAATAAAGAATTTTTAAACAGAGTCCATAATATTGTTGATGAACTCGATGCTTGTCAAAAAGCAAAAGGAACAGGGTATATTGGGGCAACAACCAATGCCGATAAGATTTTTGAAGAAGAAATTTCAAAAGGGGTAATCCGGTCCAAAGGTTTCGACCTAAATGGGTTGTGGGCTCCTTTTTATGTACATCATAAAGAATTGGCCGGGCTGATTGATGCTTACAATCTTACCGGGAATGAAAAAGCGTTATCGGTTGCGACCAAATTTGCTGACTGGATTGGACGCATTGTTTCAACATTAACGGAAGAGCAGCTTCAGGAAGTTTTGCATTGCGAACATGGTGGCATCAACGAATCGTTTGCGGAACTATATGCTCTTACGGGAGATTCAAAATATTTGGTGCTTGCTAAAAGATTTTATCACAAAGAGATACTGGAGCCGATGTCGGAAGGCCGCGATATTTTGGCCGGGAATCATGCCAATACACAAATTCCAAAGTTTATCGGTTTAGCAAGGATGTATGAAGTAACCGGTGATCATAATTACGAAAAAACAGCCAATTTTTTCTGGGATCGGGTTGTGCACCATCATTCGTATGTTACAGGAGGAAACTGTAACCATGAATATTTTGGGCATCCTGATAGCCTTCGCGACCGGTTGAGCCAAAATACAACCGAGACCTGTAATGTTTATAACATGCTGAAGTTGACAAGTCATTTGTTTGAATGGCAACCTTCGGCCGACGTGGCTGATTTTTATGAGCGGGCTCTTTTCAACCACATTCTCTCTTCCCAGAATCCGGTTAACGGGCATGTTATTTACAATTTGTCACTCGAAATGGGTGGTTGCAAAATTTATGAAGATCCGGAATCCTTTACCTGTTGTGTGGGAACCGGAATGGAAAATCATTCAAAATATGGTGGAAATATCTATTACCACAACGATCATGAGCTCTATGTTTCTCAATTTATTGCCTCAACGTTGCATTGGAAAGACAAAGGTTTAACCATTTCTCAACAAACCAAATATCCCGAGGAAGAGAGAACTTCTCTTTTATTTGAATGCTTAAAACCGGTGAAATTGTCATTGCAAATCCGTTATCCGCATTGGGCTCAGGAAGGAATTGAAGTCAAAGTAAATGGTGAGATAATAGATTTTAACCAAAAGCCAGGAAGCTTTGTTGCGGTGGACCGCGAATGGAAAAACGGTGATCGGGTGGATGTTTCATTTCCTTTCACAATTCGTACCGAGTCAATGCCCGACGATTCGAATCGTATTGCTTTGTTCTACGGTCCTATTGTGCTAGCTGGTGAACTGGGCGCTGAAAATGACACGAATGCCTACAAACCGCTTTATGTGCCTGTTTTGATGACAACAGAATCTAATCCGGAGAAATGGACAAGACCCGTCGAAGGTGAGGTTAACACCTTTGAAACAGTTAAGGTCGGTTATCCTCACGACTTGGTTTTGAAGCCTTTTTACGAATATTATAATCGCCGTTATTCTGTTTATTTCGACAAGTTCACCCCGGATCGATGGAAGGTATATCAGGCAGAATATCAGCATCAGTTGCTGGAAAAGAAAAATCTGGAAAAACGGACTATTGACTTTTTCCAACCCGGTGAAATGCAGCCTGAAAGAGATCATCATTTTACAACCGATAAAGGCTGGGTTGAAGTTTATCAGGATCGGAAAGGCCGTATTGCGGATCGGGGAGGTTTTTTCTCTTTCTCTATGCAGGTTGATAAAAATGCTCCGGCTGATCTTTGGATTGAATGCTGGGGCGGTTATACCGGTTCAAAAACGTTTGATATTTTGATCGACGATCAGGTAATCGCAACCGAAAACATCTCAGACAGGGCTCCCGGTAAATTTATTAGTTTCGAATATGCAATCCCCAACGCATTGACGAATGGAAAAGATCATATTATTGTTACTTTTAAACCGCACGATGGTCACAGGGCCGGACCTGTTTTTGGGGTCCGAACTCTTAAACGATCATCATGATTTTTAAAATCTGGAACATGTTTGATAAGCAAATTTACATCGACCGGAGAAACACCCTGAAAAACAGAGTTTCATCGGGTGTTATCCTTTTTTTTGGCAATGAATTGAGTCCTGTGAACTATGCGGACAATGAATTTCGTTTTCGGCAGGATAGTACGTTTTTATATTATTTTGGGGTCAATACCCCTTCGGTCGCGGCCATTATCGACATCGATCAGGACAAGGAGTTTGTTTTTGGCGATCCGGCAACACTCGATTCGGTTGTCTGGACAGGCAAATTGCCAACCCTGAACGAGCAGGCCGAAGTTTTTGGTGTAACCGATGTCCTTCCTCTGATTGGGCTTACCAAACACATTGAAAAGGCACAACGGAATAAGCGGATAATTCATTTCTTCCCGCAATACCGGCCTGAAAATAAGATAAAGTTACACCAGCTTTTGGGGCTTTCATTTGGCGAGATTGAAAAAACATATTCCATTGAGCTGGTAAAGGCCATTGTCAGCCAGAGGGAAATTAAGTCTGAGGAAGAGGTTGATGAGATTGAAAAAGCGGTGAATATTTCGATTGATATGCATATAGCCGCCATTCGAATGGCAAAACCCGGAATGTTGGAGCATGAAATTGCTGCCGAAGTGAACCGGATTCCATTGGCTCATGGGGGCGATATTGCTTTCCCGATTATTGCGACCATTAATGGGCAAACTTTGCACAACCATTATCATGGAAATGTAATCAAAGAGGGCGATCTTTTCTTGCTCGATGCCGGAGCTGAGTTGTCTTCGGGCTATTGCGGCGACTTGTCGTCGACTTTCCCGGTTTCGCAAAAATTTACGACCCAGCAGAAAGAGATTTATAACCTGTCTCTTAAAGCACACCAAGCGGCCATTGCGAAAATGGTACCGGGAATTCCTTTTGTTGAAGTGCATTTTGAAGCTTGCAGGACCATTGTAAACGGGATGAAGGAATTGGGGCTGATGAAAGGAGATACCGAAGATGCGATCTATTCGGGTGCCCATGCCATCTTTTTCCCATGCGGTACCGGCCACATGATGGGACTCGACGTACACGATATGGAAAATCTGGGCGAGGTTTGGGTTGGTTACAATGGTAAAGCCAAAAGCACCCAATTTGGTTTGAAATCGCTGCGATTGGCGAAGCCTGTTTTGCCGGGTTTTGTTTTTACCATTGAACCCGGGATTTATTTCATACCCGATTTGATCGATCGCTGGATGGCTGACAAAATCAATGCCCAGTTTTTAAATTTCGATAAAATAAATGCATTCAGAGGCTTTGGGGGCATACGGAATGAAGAGAATATATTGATTACTCCCGATGGTGCCAGAGTGCTGGGAAGGCCTTTCTCAAAAATCGCTGAAGAAATTGAAAAATTAAGAGTATAATTAAAACGTGTTTCGCAAAAATTAAACAGACTAGAAATGAAAAAAATATATTCTTTGGTATTTGTTTCCCTGATGGCGCTGGTTTCGGTACAGGCTAAAAATTCAGAAATAAGCTCTCCGGATCAGAATCTGAAAATTGTTGTTTCGACCGATAAAAACATTTCGTATACGTTAATTTACAAAGGAACGGTCGTTCTGAACAATTGCCCGGCAGGTATGGTGTTGGATGGTCAAAAGCAATTGGGGAAAGATGCCTCATTGATCAAAAGTTCTCTGAATACGATAAGTCAAGTAGTTAACTCAGTAGTCTCTTATAAGAATGCCTCAATTCCGGATGTGTGTAATGAAATGACTCTCCGGTTTAAAGGAAATTACAATTTAATTTTCAGGGCATACAATACAGGTTTTGCTTACCGGTTCCAGACCAATATTGACAAACCGGTTGAAGTTACCAGTGAAACATTTGGATTGAACTTTGGCGAGGATGTAATATCTTATTTTCCTGAAGAAAAGAGTTTTATGTCTCATTATGAGGGTTTATACCCAAAGACAAAACTTTCCGAAAATGCCGGTAAAATGTGTTCTTTGCCGGCTCTTTTCAAAACGGCTTCCGGTGTTAATGTGCTGGTTTCAGAAACCGATTTATACGATTATCCCTGTTTGTTTCTGAAAGCTTCCGGTAATAATTCTCTCACAGGAGTTCAACCCAAAGTTGTTACCAAAATAACCGATTTATCAACCCGTTCCGATCGCACCGAAGTGATTGACAGCGTAGCAAATTGTATTTCAAAAACATCGGGGAAACGGAACTTTCCCTGGAGAACCTTTATTGTTTCCGACAATGATGCCGATTTGGTATCCAGTGAAATCAATTTCATCCTGGCTTCTCCATTAAAAATTGAGAATACCTCGTGGATTAAACCGGGCAGGGTAGCCTGGGACTGGTTTAATGCCAATAATATTTATCATGTTGATTTTAAATCGGGTATCAATAATGAAACCTATAAATATTACATTGATTTTGCTGCCGAATTTGGCTTGGAATACATTATTCTCGATGAAGGCTGGTCAAAAACCACGACCAATCTCACCGAGTGTAACCCGGATATCAATGTGAAAGAGTTGGTGGAATATGGAAAGAAAAAAAATGTGGGTATTATTCTGTGGATGCTT
>DAOQAB010000113.1:0-11876 GCA_035353695.1 Prolixibacteraceae bacterium | reverse complement strand
CACCCGATTTTCTTTACGGTCTTCACGGAAGCGGAACGGCTGCCACTCCTTTTACAGGAACAAGCAAAGAGATTAATACCGACCTTCTGGCCGGTTCCTATAACCTGGTTGTAAAAGACAATAACGCATGCCAGTCAAATATTATCCCGGTAACCATTACCGAACCCGCCATCATTACATTCAATGTACGGGCCGATTCTGTTTCCTGTTTTGATGGTTCCGATGGCAAAATCCTTGTCGAAAATGCAACAGGTGGAACAAACACATTTAAAGCATACCTTACAAAATCGGGAGGTTCAGAAGAACAAGTTGATTTCCCGGTAGTCCGCAATTTATCTGCAGGAACCTATTCCATCCGATTGGTTGATGCAAACAATTGTACTTCGGAAACAAAAACAATAACCATTTTCCAGCCTGAGGTGATATCCATCACTACGGCAACCATTACCCAAGAATTATCGTGCCACAACAGCCAGGATGGTGTCATTACTATTGAAGCCATTGGCGGCCGCCCATATAGCCTTCAATACAAAATTACCGGACGCGGATACCAGGCCAGCAACGTTTTCTCAAACCTGCCCGCTGGTATTTATGAAATTTGGGTAAAAAACAGCAAAGGAAACTGCGAAACCAAGTATACAAGTTCGCTTCAGATCGTCAATCCGGATGAGATTGTAATCACCAGTATCGATAAAACCAATGTTCTCTGCCACAATGATCAGAATGGGACCGCTAAGATTAATGCAAAAGGCGGTACCGGAACATTAACCTATTATCTGAACAACGCACCGGCCAGCATTGCCAATAATCCCAATAATACCGGGCAATTCAGTGGCCTTGGTGAATTAAGTTCATCTACCGATTCAAAGACGACGACCTACTCATACACGATAACAGATCAAAATGGTTGTCCTAAATCAGGTAATTTTGTTATCGTAAATCCGGCAGAATTAACCATTAAGAAACTCGATTCTCGCGATGTTACTTGTAACGACAAAGGAGATGGCTGGATTGAATTGGAAGTTACCGGAGGAACAGGCAATTATACCTTCAAGAAAAACGGAGGGGAAGTAGTAACCAACGATGTGGAAAAAGTAACCAGCAGCACCTTTAGGCTCATTCGGTTAACCGGAACGTTTAACTACACCCCGGTTGTGCTTGACAGTAATAATTGTTCAAAAACATTGGAAGAAACCGTCACCATTGTGAATCCCGATGTCATTAAGATTGTAGAACCCATTGAATGGGGCGTCAAGAAATGCTACGGCAATAACGACGATGTCACCGTTATCCATGTAAAAGGTGGAACTCCCGGTTATTATTACAGCCTCGACAACGGTACAACCTATGGCGATTTAAACGATAGTATTTTCACGAGTTTGCAAGTTGGGAATAAATACCCTAGGGTAAAAGATAAGAACGGTTGTGAAACCCCAAAATCGGAAGCCTATATGCTTAAAGAACCCGATAAACTGCAAGTTTATTACAAATTCAAAGGAATGGATTGTTACGATGATCCGATTCAGGGGAAAATCACCTTGAAAATACTCGGTGGAACCAGTCCATACACTTTATGTATTGACGACGAAACCTTTACCGATAAACCAGTAAAAATTAACAAGACCTATCTGGATACTACAACCTACATCAACGACGATCTTTTGATTGAACACGAATACAAATTCTTTTTAAAGGACTCCAATAACTGCCATATCGAAAACATTACCCGTGTAAACGAAATCACCGACTATTTTGCGGATACCACTTTCACCGCGCCGTTGGAACTGATTTTGGATTCGATTGCATCACATCCTGTCTTCTGCGGCAATTCAAGAGCAGGAAGGATTGAATTTTGGGCAAGCGGAGGTACTGCACCTGACAAATACCGAGACTGGAAGTTAACTGCGACCTTAGTTGAGAAACCCGATGTGAGCTATGTAAACAAAGGGATCAACAGCGTTGAAGAGTTAGGAGTAGGTGCCTATAACCTGGTACTTACCGATGCCCGGGGCTGTAAAGCAACGTCAAACATTGGTAGCATTTTATATACCGATACCACCTCCATTGATGCGGAGAACAAGGCCGTTACGTTAACAATTTCTGACATAGACAGTATTACCTGCAATCAAACGCAGGATGGATCGATGTCGATTACCGTTCAGAACTTTCTTAGAAATGGTTTCTTCTGGGAGGCCCTGATTTGGGAAGGAGATACAACTGTTTCAACACGCCCCAATACGACATCCAAAGATGGCTTTATTGAAGCTGATCCGGTTTATCGAACCGGTTACAAAGACCACTATGTATATTCGGCCTATTCTCAGAAAATATTGGAGGATATCGGGATCGGATTATACCAGATAACAGTTACCGATAGTTTAACGGGGTGTCAAGCTTTTGCTGATACAATTTTATATTCCATCAATGGCGATAGTTGCCCTCCACTCAACTTCTACAATGCATTTGACCAGTATACTGGCGGTGATAAATACAACGATTGGAAATTAGGTGGAACACAAAACCTGATCTACAATTTGAAGATTTATTCAGCGTGGGGTGAATTGATTTACGATAGCGACAAGGAAAACGGGGATCAGAAAACCGCCGCCGCCGACAAAAATGGGATCCGATGGAATGGACTTGATAACAAACAGAGGCCGGTTCCGGCTGGAACATACATTTATTTATTGCGAACAGGAGCAGCGCCCAATGATACTTTAATGAATGGCAATGTAACAATTCTGAGGAGTAACGGGAGATAAAGTGATTGGTATGAAGAAGATTATAACTGGCATTATTCTGTGCTTAATTGCAGTATCCGCAGTGGATGCGCAACAAACTTATCAATATCGCTATAGCATATTTGATAATTATCTATTAAACCCTGCTTACGTAGGGACGAAAGATTACTATCCGATTTTGGTTGGGCGTGATCAACGTTTTTATGGATTGACGGCCTCCCCGCAAACCTACTTTTTAAGTGTCAACTCCCGGGTTGGGAAAGGATACATTTTTGCCAAAGATGGGAAGATCAATAAATTCTTTTCCAAATTCGGGAATCTCGCGCTTGGCTTTCAATTTACACAGTTTGTATTTGGCCCTGAACGCGAAACCAACATCGGCATGACCTATGGTTACCACCTGGATCTCGCTCAAAGCCAGATTCGCAGAAATCCACGAAAGTTGATTCTTGCACTGACTCCCCGGTTACAACACATTTGGTACAATCAGAATGGCTTATTCTTAGTTCAGGATGAAAACATTCCTTATCTGGACAACTTACCCGAATACTCCACCTGGATTTTCAGCAGCGATGTGGCCGCACTGTTACAAACCGTTCATTGCGACATTGGCTTTTCTGCACTGAATTTCTTTCAAACCAAAAACAAGCTGGAATCGGACAATATTCTGAAGCAAGTAGTGGTAAATGACACTATTCGCTATGAAAGTGTCTCTACAAAGGATTATCTCTACTCTCCCAAATTGATGATCAACGGGAAAGTAAAATGCATCGATGTATACAAATCGGATAATCTCGACTCTAAGTTTATTCCCAGCCTGGCCATATTTTATGCCCCCCGGAGAAACTATACCGAATATAATCTGGACCTGATGCTGGACAATACCTTTAAAAAGCCCATTGCCGGAATTCGAAAAGAAATTGTTTTTACGGGCCAATTAGGTTTGAATATCAATCACCGCAGGGAATATGATCCCATGACCCTTTTCCAACCCTATGTTGCCTTTGATTTCAAAAACTATACGATTACGTATGCCCATAGTTTTTATATTGGCAACGATCTGGTAAGGGATGCAGCTTCTCTGGGAGGAAACCAGATATCCATTTTGGTTAAATTGAAAAGAGACCGGGTTGTCAGGGATAACATTAAACACAACAGAAATCTTTAACAAGATATAAAAGGAGTAAAATTTGATTCTCACCTTAAAAAAACCTCTTCAAGCAACTGCCGGAAGAGGTTTTTTTGTGATCGGGTAAAACCTACTAAAGGTTAACCATTCTAAAATGAGCCACCGATCCCAATCAATCCATTCCATGCTAAAACCGGGACACGGGCAAATCGTATCCATTCGACCAACTACACTCTAGTCGAGGTTAAGGTTTTGGGGTAGCAGGTCGGCCAGTTCATTGGCAGGATAGGTTGGGATTATTTCAAGGACTTTCTTGAACCATTGGTAAGGTTTCACATTGTTCTTTTTGCTGGTCCCGAAGAAAGAATAAAACATAGCCGCCCGTTTAGCACCTTCATGCGACCCGGCAAAGAGGTAATTCTTTCTTCCGAGCGCATTGGACCGGATAGCATTCTCGACCCAGTTGTTATCGATTTCAAGGGAGCCATCATAAAGATAGTTGAGCAGGTTATCCCACCGCTGTATTACATAATTTAATGCAATCCCCATCGGACTCCTGGGGATAGCTGTTTTGTTCATCTCTGCTATCTGTTTGCCCAGTTCGTTCATAATGGGCAATGATTTGTCAAGCCGGAGTTCTTCCCTTTGTGAAGGAGACAGTCCTGCATCCCGGGCTTCACGCCCGACAGCTTAAAGTTCCTGAATTTTTTTCATTACCCACCCGGCCTTTTCTGCATCATAATCCAATGCCTGTTCAAATTTCCGCCGTGCATGGGCCATGCAGGCAACATGGGTAATACCGGGCAGTTTAGCAAACCATTCATAAACGGTGTACCCGTCGGTTTGGAGGTAGCCGGTAAAGTTTTCTAGTAGTTTCATCGGCCCCTCGCGGCCACGGTCTTCACGGTAATCACGGTAATCATAAAACAGGGCATTTTGAAGTGGCGCATTGTAGACCCAGTGATAACCCTGATGGGTTTTACCGTTTTTGATCTTTTGGTCCAATACTTTGATCGGGGTTTCATCAACCTGGAGGTATCCTTGCGCCAGTACCAGTTCCTTTAATTGTCCGTAAAGAGGTTCGACAAGGCCGGCAACCTGGGTTATCCAGCTGTCAATGGTTGTGGCTGGGATCCTGGCCCCTTCCCGTTTAAACCGTTCGACCTGTCGGTAAAGGGGCAAATGGTCAACAAACTTTTCGACCAGGATGCTGGATAAGAGCCCTGCCCCGGCAATGCCTTTCTCAATAGGGCGTACCGAAAGTTCCCCGATAAGGATGCCCTCGCCGTTGCCCATCGCATATTTATTACGGAGTATTTACGTACAAAGAGTTTTGCAGGGACATAGTCCAGTTCACTGGTGATCTCTTGCCCGATACATTTAAGGCCTTCAGTGCTCTCTTTGGGTTCGATGATTAGTTTCTGGCGTGTGATTTCGATGGAATCCTGTGTTTTTTCAACCCTGGGCATTTCAAATGTCCCCTGTTCAAGCCGCTTGTGCCAAATGGCATAGCCCGTCTGGTCCCAAACCAACATTTTAATATGTGTCCTGTTGCGGTTAATAAAAATGAAGATGTCCCCCGAAAGTGGGTTTTGCCCAAGCTTGTTGACCACCAGCCCGCTTAGCCCATCGAAGCCTTTGCGCATATCGGCTGGCTGGCAATATAGGAACAACCTGGAGTTGCCAGAAATACCAAACAACATCGCAGAAAATTTAAAAAAACCTTACTACAATGCCAGTAGACAGTTCAATCTCTATTTTTGGCATTGATGGTATTGGCGGCTCTTATGAACTTATGGACAACGATGCAAAACCTTGGTGTGAGGTACTGGCCTGCCGGTACTTCTGTATCCAGTATAAAAATTTGCTCCGTGTGATATGGTTCTCCCCGCTGAATTGTCTTTGACTTTTCCCGCTTTGTTGCCACTGTTCTACCAGTTCAAACATCAATTGGGCTTTTGATCCGTCTTGCATATTTTGTTTTCCTGCAAAGCTATGCCATCAGGATACAACTGTCAATATGGTTTGGTCGGAGGGGATACCATATTCCAAGCGAATTTAACCCCATGTATGCTCCCGGAAACAGTGTCATTCTCAAAACAAACCGTAATGAATACCTGTTCTTTGGCCATTTCAAACAAAATTCAATCGTGGTAAAACGAGGGCAAAAAGTGAATCAGGGGGATCTGCTGGAGCTCTGCGGCAATTCGGGGAATTCATCGGAAGCGCACCTGCATTTTCATATCCAAAACAGTGAAAACCTGATTACGGCAACCGGCATCAAATGCTATTTTGAGGAGATTGTTGTAAATGAAAAATTAAAAAAGATTATTCACCCATCAAAACAGAGAGAATCAAAAACCGGCCGTAAAAACAGGGAATACGACAGGAAAAATTGGGATATGAAATATTGAAATAATGCGGTGTTATGTAGAGACGCGGCATGCCACGTCTCAACGGTCCATCCATTGATGATTTACGGGACCTCAGCGAGGTCGTATGTTTGTAGAAATCCTATTCAAACAAATCAGGGAAATCATTTAATCACACAAATCATAGTTCAAACAGTTGCGCCATTCCGTCCGAAGAGAGATTCATTCATTGGCGAACATTTAAGCGCGGACGGATTAGCCTGTCTCATTATTTCTACCATAATCCTCCTCGCCATGCGGTTTGCCCCCGGATGGTCGCGTTGGTTCCTTTTTTCCCGTTTCCCTTTTTCCCTTTTTCTTTTTCCTTTCATTCAGTCCTTCAGTCTTTCAGTCTTTCAGTTCCTTTGTGTTATTCGGTCTACGGATCCTGTTGCAAATACAATTCATAATGCCATCCTGTTTCTCATTCCACAGGTGCATGGCTCCCCCATTGCAATTTTTATAATCGCTGCACTTTAAACAAATACCAGTCCTGGTCCAGTTGCGGTTTCGCATCACCTCAAAACGGTTTTCCCAAACGTCCAGAAATTGATCACGGTAAATATTCCCCTGAACAAAACAGCGGTTAATGTTGGGACAAGCCGAAACAGAGCCATCAATTAAAACCGAAGCAATGTTGATACCTGCCCGGCAAAAGAAATAGGAATCGCGTACCCGCTTCTCATATTCTCTCACATACGCCTCACAGCTAAATTTGATATCAATCGGGGCTTTGAGACGAGACTGAGCAATAAAATCCATCAATTGCCTTAACTGCTGATCGGATAATTGCAACGGTTCGTTATTGGCCGCCCTGCCGATTGGCGCAATGGTAAACAATCGCCACGACTTCACCTTCCGGGAAATCAAAAAATCGCGGAACCGGGGCAATTCGGAGATGTTTTTAGAATGAACACACGTTACCACATCGGAACAGAGCCTTGGGGAAGATACAATCAAATCGAGTGTCTGCAAGGCATTCTGAAAACTATGGTGATTGGAGCGCAACCAATTATGAGTCTCTTCAAATCCATCGAGGCTTAACGTAATGGCCCCCATTCCTGCGGAAAGTAACCGTGCGTGGATATCGTGATGATAGGCATAACCGTTGGTAACGATTCCCCAGCGAAATCCATGTTCGCGCAAGGTCCTGCCGCATTGAGGCAGATCATTCCGTAACAACGGTTCCCCTCCGGTCATCACCACCGTTATGGAATTGGGCTTAAATCGTTTTTGCAACGGGATGATGGCCTGAAGAAAATCGTCAAACGGCATATCCTCTGTTTGGAAACCGGAGGAACAATCGGAACCACAATGCAAGCATTTCAGGTTACAACGTTGCGTACATTCCCAAAACAAATAGCTCAATTCGTGCAATTGGGCTTCATTTTCCCTAAACCGATTGTGAAAATATTGAGGAACCTTATTGAACATCCAGGCTTATGGTCAAATCGACATCATGATTGACAATTTTCAAAACGGTATCTTTGGGGAGGAATTTACCATTTTGGGTAGAATCAATATCTTTAAACCGCAAGTTGCAAATCGAATCATTGGATGTATAAATATGAAATTTCCCTTCCTCATCGGTAATTTCGTATTGCGGTTGATCTTCAATAGAAACTTTAACACCCGGAATGGGCAGACTGGTTGTTTTTGACGTCACCAATCCCCGGATAGAGACATCTATTCCGGCATCTTCCAGCGTTCCATAACATGCCTGAAAGACAAATAAAGCAGCCGAAAAGCTCAAGGTTCCAAAGATCGCCCTCCGTATTTTAAGCCGCTTCTCCCCGATTGTTGATTTCATACGCATCGAATCTTTTATATTGAACGAAAGGTACGAATAAATTTGTTATTTATGGTTTATGGTTTCTATAGAGAATTTTTCAACACATCAGTTCTCCAATTTTTCTGTTTATTCATTTTTTAAGCATTTCTTTGTTTCTTCTCTTTGTGTTTCATTTCTTTTCAAAACATATTACTCCCCTTCCGAACCTGTTTTTTCTTTAATCATTCGGTCATAGTAAGAAGAACGTGTTTCACTGATTCCAGTTTATCCAGAAGAAGTAAAGGAGTAGCAATTAAACTCCATCGATTTTCAATTTTAATCACCATTTGTTTTCATTTTGGCGATTACAAATCGCCATTCCCACTCTGTGATCTCTGTGCTCTCTGTTGTGATTACATAAGATGCAAACATTCTCCCCTTCCCGTCCGAAACAATATACATTCTTTGGCTGATATTCTATCGCGGTCGGGTTTGGTCGGTGCTTTCATTATTCGCCGGGTTAATTCCGATGGCCATCGCGAACGGGCGTTACACATATTTTACCCTTCTGGGGTAATTGGCGCGGATGGTTGCGTTGGTTCCTTTTTCCTTTATTTCTCTTTCACATAACCCGATCATTCCGAATTATTTTGTACATTTAGAATATAAATGAAAAACCATGGATGCACAACAAAACAAACTCCCGGTTCGGACCCTCAACCAGGCTATCTTTATGCTAATGGTTGGGCTGATCGCAATTTTATCGTGCAATAAGGAGGAAGATTCTATTTCAACCATCAACCGCGACCGGGTACGGGTGAAAGAGATCATTCGTACCGATGAGGCCGAAGTTCCGTATGATACCATCCAATACTTTTACAATTCGGATTACCAACCATCCCAAATAGTTGTTCATCGAATGAATAATTCCGATTATTTATCCATCCAGTTCGATTACACCCATTCGACCATCACATCGAACTTTAGCGGAGAGAATCGTACAGATGACCTGAAAATGAATTCCGATGGCATGTTGACCCAATTTCTCCTTTTTGAAAACTCATTTGAACTGAAGTACAACCAGGATGGGCAACTGATTGAAGTAAACGGACACGACCGGGAGACTTCGCCCAGAAAGTTTGAATTCAGTTACGAAAAAGGCAATATGGTGAAAATCTTTGACGACTGGGGCTATACCATACGGATTGAATATTCGGATATCCCCAACAAAACCAACTACACCCTTCTGGAACAGATGCAACTGCTGGTTGGTCCCTACTTTCTGGGGTTGACTGGGAAAATCAATCAAAACCTAATCAGTAGGGTTATTTTTGAACGGGACACCTTGAATTACGATTACGTATTAAACAAAGACACTCTTCCGGTGAAGATTCTGGCCGATGGAGTCACCACGAGCCTTATCTACTATTATTGACAGGAATTAAACATCATTGTTCAGAGAGTTGCGCCTTTCCGTCCGAAGGAAGAGGGGGACGTTGAGCGGGCATTCTACCGCGGACGGGTTAGCCTGTCTCATTATTTCTACCATAATAGCCCCCGCTATGCGGTTTGGTCCGGATGGTCACGTTGGTTCCTTTGTTTCAATTATTCAATCATTCTCTCATTCAGTCCCTCAGCCTTTCAGTTTTCAGTTCTTCACTTTAGGGAGTTAGGGGGGGCCATTCCATCCGAAAGAAGATTGGTTCATTGATGTTCATTCCCCCGCGGACGGCTTTTATTGGAGGCATTCAATCACCCGGTTAATTCCGATGACTATCGCGAACGAGTGTTATTCACATTTTACCCCGAAAGGGTAATGGTTCCTTGAATTATGTTGTTCCTACCCCAAATGCTTTGGGGGTGATGAATATTTAACCCTTCGGGTTCTTCATTTTCGTCTGATTTTCAATTCGCTTTGCCAAATGTTGTTTCGTGCAGCAGCAAGAGGGGGTCAATCATCATCTTCATCTTCCTCATCTTCAGCAAGAAAATCGCCGAAACCCAGATTCTTCATGTATTCAGCCGTATAATAATCGGCCAGGGCGAATTCCTTCAATTGATTATATACCCGGGCGAGATTTATGTAAATAATTGTCAGCGAATCTTTATCGGGGCTATTATCAATCGCCTTTTTTAACATTTCAGTCCCCGCTTTGTAATCGCCTTCCTGATTAATTGTAACCGCAGCGATGTTGTTATACGCTTCGATATAATCGGGTTTTATTTTAATTGCCTCAAAATAATGATGCATTGCCCGATAACTATCATCGGTATGCTGATAACAAAGCCCCAGTCCATAATGAGCAATCGCCGACTGCGGATTTATTTCCAACGACTTTCGAAAATAGCCAAACGCTTCCGAAAAATTATTCATATTAAAAAAGCAACCACCTATATTGTTCGCCAGATCTTCATCTATAACGTCACCCTTTAGTTTAAGCGCCGTTTGAAAACACTCCAGTGCTTGCTCAAAATCCCTCTTTTTAAAATAACAAAAACCCTTGTTGCGATATTTGGATATTTGCATATCATTAAAGTGTTCTTCATCCAATAAATCATAAACTTCCAATGCCGCATCATAGTTCAATTGATTTTCGTACAAGGTTGCCAATTCCATAATGGCCTCTTCATAAGAAGGATCAACCTCAATTGTTTTGCGATAGTATTCAATCGCTTTGGCAATCTCTTTTTTATCGGTGTAAACACGCGCCAGAATAAGATAACAGTCATTCGCATAAATACCTTCGGTATCCTTCGCCAGCAACTCAAATGCAAGGTCAATGATCTCATCATCTTTTTTAAATGATTGCGAAAGGATAAGTATTTGCTGCTTAATTTCAAGCTCATCTTCGGGGTGCTCACTCAATGCATCCCGTAAATTGGCAGCATACCGCTCACAAAAGGTATTGGCGGGTTCACTGTCAGTGTATTTAACATAGGACGGAAAGCTCATCGGTCAAAATTTTAAAATTTCATTTGTTACTATTTCATACGATGGTTAAAACAATCATCCATTATTTATAACAATTATGATTCAGGGAGGTTCAAAATAAATTTTTCGTTTTAATTGAATTGATCATCACTAAAAGATACAGCATCATAACGAATTAACTGCATGAAAAGGATCCAGATGAAACCGTCGGGTGAAGTCCAATCCCGATAACTACTCTTTAAAAAATGTATTTTCCGAAATACCGGTAGCTGCTTCCAGAGCAACCTCAGCAGCCTTCGATTTGGCAACCCGCTGATTGGTGCCATAAGCCTCAAATAGTCCCCAGGGAGTCGACAGCACGGCCTTTATGTTGGGAGTTAGCTGATCGCCAACATTGGTTATTTCAAACTTTATATTCTGCCCGTACATCTCCTGACTAAATTCATTTACCTGCACAACCGGATTTTCGCAGGCAATACTGCTGTTCAGTTCACGAAGAAGCTCCAGCTGCTCCGTACGCGATAATTGGAGGAATAACTCTTTAATCTTTTCTTTCATCCATCCATATTTTAAGGGTTAACTTCTTCTTTTCACTGGTTATCTCCGGCGGAGAGTGTGCTCCATTCCTCTTTTCAAGGAATAAAGATAATGTTCTTAAAAACATTAAGAATCATTGTTGTCCGGTTAAAATGGATAATTAAATTATAGATTCTTCGCTTCTCTACACAACACCCTGAATGACAAATG
This sequence comes from Prolixibacteraceae bacterium, assembly GCA_035353695.1. Taxonomy (GTDB): domain Bacteria; phylum Bacteroidota; class Bacteroidia; order Bacteroidales; family Prolixibacteraceae; genus CAYMTR01. The sequence continues at coordinate 145 of DAOQAB010000113.1, read as the reverse complement.
TTTGTTTCTTCTGAGGCTATCCAAAAAGTATTTTGTAGTTTTCCCGAACTTTCAAATTGAAAGAAATAGCCCGAAGGGCTAGATTAATTCAGCCCAAGGCAACGCCTTGGGATTGATATAAAAAAGCAAATGGCGGGCTGAAAGC
>DAOQAB010000112.1:0-11985 GCA_035353695.1 Prolixibacteraceae bacterium | reverse complement strand
TCTTATGATATTGCTTTCGATCGAGGCAATGTCACAAACCGATCCTTGCAAATACTATTTTTTGTTTGGTGGAGGAACGTCTCTTCTTGGAACCGGCGATATGAAAACCCTGATGTTTGAAAATGAAGCTGATTTTATTCTTAATCATTATGCTGCATTTGGTATATCAATTGGCTATGGGCGAAGTAACCGTGGTGTTTATGAAACGGCTTCGTTTGTTCAGGGAAATTTGAATGGTTATATTTCTCCTTTCAGAAATAACAGAAAGAATGACTTTCGGATAGGTGCTGGCTTGGGGCTTATGAATATTTCCGATGCACGGGCAGTATCTTCAATTATGGTCGATGGTGAAATTTATGATGACTATGGTTTTAGAAGTAGGAATGCATTTGGTGTAAACATTGTTCTGGAAGATAACTATTCCATCACCGAACGGTTCACATTGGGGATTAAGCTGTTTACTCTGCCTTATAAGGGCGATATTAATTCTGGTGTTCTTTTTCGATTAGGTGTTAAGATTTGATTTATCCTGAAGCCAGAGAGGAACAGAATTGTCAGAAGCGTTAGTATCCTCTTTTGTTGAACAGCATATATCCCAGGTTTACTGAGAAAAACCATTTTTGTCCCTCTTTGTTGTAATAATCAACTTCGGCACTCAGAGGGCCAATCGGGGTTTGGTATACCAAGGCGCCCACACCCATCAAATAGGCTTTTGTAAAGATCTTTTCGTTGTACGAAACGGTGTTCTTTTCGCCAACAACAAAACTTTGGATAGGTAGAAATCCGAAAACTTCGGTTCGGAAGTGGAGGTTATCGTTGTATTTGTAAATGAATTTACCACCAGCGGCAAAATACTGGTTCGCGTGGAAATTCTCGATAAAGAGCGATTTGCTGTTTGGCGTAGGCTGAAATGCTGGTGCTTCGATAATCGAACCGGTATAGTTGCCCGAAAGCTTCCGGTTATTGAATAAACCTTCGGCATAAGCTCCCAAAGTGATGTGCTTCCTGATCGGGAAATATTGATCATACAATGCTTCAATCTGAAAATAGTTTTGTTTGATCGTCGATTTTTCGCTGATCGGGGCGGTTGTTCCGGGGGTAAAGCTTTCGGTACCATTAATGTATTTGATCTGTAACATTTTCCGTACCCCTTCGGTTGGATATTGTTTAAAATCGTATTTTTTCTGATCAATACAGATATGAGAGGCAAAAGCTTTGAATGTCGACAAATCCAGATCGTCGCCTTTGTTGAAGACTTTGGTTTGGTAGTAACGGTCGTTAGAGGTGGAGCGGGAGATTCCTGCACTGATTAAACCCGTTTTCTCGTAAGGCGTTCCTATTTCCAGTCGAAGATTCCTTTCGTTTTGGACGACATAGGTTGGTTTGATGTCACTAAAAATGAGGTCTGAACTGGTTGAAAGGTAGTCCCATGAATTGATTGTGTAATAGGTTGATAAATAAAACGGGGTAAGTGATGGGTAATCGATCCGCCCGCCCAGGAGCAGCGAGTTGTATATTTTTCCAAAGTAAACATTCCCTGTGAAGTTGAACGACATGGTTTTGAATGTTTTATAATTTAACCCCACATACCCAAAGGTATTGGCCCGGGTTGAGATATGCCCTCCAAAATCGGCATCAAAAGGTTTGCGGGGTTCTATTTTCAGGTTGAGGTCGAAATAACCGGTTTTTTTGTTGTAATAGGCATACGGTTCAATCGACTTAATATGCTCGTCGGCAATCAATTTGAAATACGATTCTTTTAGCTGGAAAATATCGACCACTTTCCCTCTTGGCTTAATTGACTGGATGATGTATTTGCGTTGCATGTCGTCGGCAATTCCTTCCACCTGAACGTTGTTAAAGACCAGAGGCGGCTTTTTCATATTGAATGTTTCTCTTTTCTTTTCAACTTCTGCGGTTGGAACCCGGCGGGTCACAATTTTTTCAATGCTGTCGATTTGCTGAAGGGCGGTTTCTACTCCCAAACTGTAAATGTAATTGACTTTGGGGAAGTCGAGCAGCCCCACATCTTCCATTTTTGATTCAAGCATCATACCGATCGTATCGGGGATATTGTAATTGGTTATTTGAGTAACCATCGCTTCAATTTGACCAAAAACGTCATCAGGGTCTGGTTTCTTCCCGAGGTTTGATACTTTGTGCCCGATGATGATGTCGGGATTAAAATCTCTTTTCATGATGTCGGTAGGGAAGTTGTTGACTATTCCTCCGTCGAATAAGAGCATGCCATCTTTTTCGATGGGTTTGTAAACCATCGGGAAGGTCATCGATGCGCGGATTGCCTCCCCCAAATCGCCCGAATGGTGAATAATGGCTTCGTTGTGATAGATGTCTGTTGAAACACAACGGAATGGAACCATCAGGTTGTCAAAATTCCCGTCGCAAGCGGCAGTTGTTTGGGCCAGCAATTGCATGAACCCGAAATCCATCTGGCGTTCGGGGATCAGGTTCATGGGAAGAACGAATTTGATTTTATTCTTCTTTTTGGTGATATCCACCTTCATCCAGTCGGGCATTTCATCTTTTCGTTTGAAGTAGTAAAGATCCTCCTTGTCCATTTTGCCGGTCGACCAAAGAGCAAAGTCGTTTGATTTGAAAAGCTCCAGCATATCTTCGGGTGAAAAGCCGGCGGCATATAACCCTCCAACGATGGCTCCGATTGAGGTTCCGGCCACGTAATCGATGGGGATGTTATGGTCTTCCAAAACTTTTATCAACCCAATATGGGCAATCCCTTTTGCCCCGCCTCCGCTGAGGACCAGTCCAACTTTTTGTGGACTTGCCGTCAGAGCCAGGATAATCAGGAATATGGAGAGCAGTGGTTTTTTCATTGCGCAGGTTGGTGTTTTTGGGGTCAAGGTTCAATTTTGTGTTTCAGCGACTGAAATCCTTCACCAAGAATTTCGCTGGTGTCCATTACCGTAATGAATGCGTTGGGATCGATGGAGTGGATGTATTGTTCCAATATAGCAACTTCGCGCCGGCTTACAACGGTATAGATGATCTGTTTTTCTTCGTTGGTGTACATCCCTTTCCCCTGGAAATAGGTTCCTCCGCGTTCCAGATCGAACAAGATTTTTTCCTTGATTTTTTCATGTTCTTTTGAGATAATGAAGAGGGCTTTGTTGTAATTACTTCCTTCGATGGTCGCATCGATTGCTTTGCCTGTGATGTAGATGACCAGCCAGGAGTAAAGCGGGATTTTCCAATCCTGAAAGGCAACCAAACCCAATAATACAATTGTCGAATCGACATAAATCATTAGTTGTCCCAGTTGCAGGTTGGTGTATTTGGCAATGATCATGGCAATGATGTCGGATCCTCCGGATGTGGCGCGCGATTTGAAAATCAGGCCCAACCCAAAACCAATCAGCACACCCCCAAAGACACACGAGAGTAAGACATCATCGACCAGAGGGGCATCTCCAACGGCTCGCATAAAAGTAATCATGTCCATAAATGCCGATGAGAGCACAAATCCAACGATGGTTTTTATACCGAATTTTGGCCCCAGTATTTTGATGCCAAAATAGGTTAATGGGATGTTCAGCAACAGCCCGAAAAGTCCAATGGGGATCCCATCGGGCCAGAATGAAAATACCCCCTTGGTCATGTAGTGCACCACAATGGAGATACCGTACACCCCTCCGGGAACGATCCGGTGCGGTGAGATGAAAAAGACAAACCCAACCGCAAGAATAAAGGCTCCGATTACGATGAAGAAGTAATCGCGAAAATGGCGGCCCGTAAAGAACTTATTTGTTTTGAACAGATTCATTTATCCGAGATTGCAATATTTTCAACGAATTTAGCGATAATGCAAATCATTAGGAAATATTAGGCCGCTCAAAAAATGAAATCGTGTGCGATAATTTAATTTTCAGGTTTTTTTAAAATAGAAAATCCTTTCAACTTTCGCTGAAAGGATTTTCTATCGTATTGTAGTTTAAAAATTACCTTATAATCTTTTCTTTGATACGGGCTTTTTTGCCATTCAGTTCTCTGAAATAGAAGATACGGGCCTGACGAACTTTACCTCTCTTGTTGATTTCGATCAATTCGATAAATGGTGAATTCATCGGGAAAATACGTTCAACACCCACATTACCTGACATTTTGCGCACGGTAAATGTTTTGGTGTTTCCGGTTCCTTTGATTTGGAGTACAACTCCACGGAAGTTCTGAATACGTTCCTTGTTCCCTTCCTTGATTTTATAGTGAACGGTTATCGTGTCACCAGCACCAAACTCAGGTTGTACCTTCACTTCTTCCTGAGCAAATGCATTTTCTACAATTTTAATTGCATCCATTTGAATAATTATTAATGGGTTAAAACGCAATATTACCTTGTGTATTCTGATTGGTAAGAGATTACGCTTGCTTTTAAAGCGCCGCAAAAATAGATAATTTTTTTAATTGGAAAAAGGATTGTGAAAAATAAAATACCCGATACCGGATTCAACCATCCAATATCGGGTATTGATGCGATTAATGGCTTCCGGTGCCAATGACTTTTAACTTATCGCCAGTTTGTCCGGCTACATTTTTTCGCCAGCTTTCAGGGTATCCGGGCTGGGCAGGGTAAGGCGCCATGCCGGTTTCGGTACGTTCAAATACCCCGTTATTTTCTTTCATGATGTTGCCATCCTTGTATTTTACCAGCAGAAAATGAAACAATTCTTTCCATTTGTCAACGGTGTTATTGGCTGTTGTTACCGAGTAATTGGTTATGAAATCCCTGGCCATTTGTTGATTGCCACTGTTCCACAACGTGATGGCTGCCTGATCGATGGCTGGAACCATTTTGAAAAATGAGTTTTCCAGCTCTTTCTGTACTTTAATGACGTCGGTAATCATGGTGTCGTAACGAAGATAAGCGAAGTTGGCTACCGCATTGAAAGCCCAGAAAGCCGATGTTTCGCTGTAGGTAAGCATGTCGCCGTTACCAACTTCAAACGAATGGGGCACTTTATTCATGCCGCAATACATGGGAATGTAGCAGGTGCTGTAGGTATCGTCCACGCCGAACCAGTTTATTCCGCCAATAGGGTCGGGATAATTTGATCGGCTTTGTGCAATAAACGAGAAACCGGTTTGTTGGGTCGAAACAGCCCTCTCGTTGCAGTATTCCACCGAGTCGGCCTTCCAGGTAAGAGGTCTCCACCGGTATGGAAGTTTGTAGGGCCCTGCGCCGATATCGGAAGTCATATCGAGAGGCGTTCCTTCAAAATGATCACGCATCATTGCCATGACGTCCGAAACGGTCAATAGTTTGTCGGGTTTTATCCACAGAGGCATCCGGTTGGAGGCAAAACCATGGGCGCCAAATTTCACAATCCCTTTTGCATAGTCGAGGTAGGTATCCATGCCAGAGGTAATTTTGTTGAATGCAGACCATACACGGGCTTCACAAAAGCGGGCGCCATCGAAGGTTAATGGGTTATATACGTCGGAAAAGCTGAAATCTTTATTTACCCCGTCGTACCAGCCACGGTTAATGGCAAACGAAATTACATCTTTTGAATAGAGGCAATTTTTTGAATCGTTGAGCGGGAACGTGGTAATTCGGGCCTGGTTGGCGTGTGCACATACATAACCATCGGGAACGCGGAGGGCAACCCAAACAGCCCCTTTTTCAAATTCTCCTTTTCCAATCATCTCCAGAATCCACACTTCGTTGGGATCGGAAATGGAGAACGATTCACCTTCGCTGCGATATCCATATTTTTCAACCAGACCGGTCATTGTTTCAATGGCTTCGCGGGCTGTTTTGGACCGTTGCAGGGAGACATAAATCAAACTTCCGTAGTCGATGGTAGCCGTTGGCTGACTTTGCAGTTCGGGCCTGCCTCCATACGTGGTTTCACCTATGGCCACCTGATGCTCGTTCATGTTGCCAATTACACTGTAGGTTTGTGGTACCTGTTCAATTTTTCCCAGGTATTCGCCCGTATCCCATTCGTGGATGTCGAGCATTTCTCCCGGAGCATGCGTTGCTGCAGGAGTATAATACAGTTCACCGTAAAGGGTGTGGGAGTCGGCTGCATACGTGATCATGGTCGACCCGTCGGCAGTAGCTCCTTTTGTTACCAGATAGTTGGTGCAGGCAATAGAGTACCCGCTGATAAACAGGCTGGCGAAAAGGAATAAAAATGATTTCTTCATGCGTATTGATAAATTTTGTAAGTCGTATAATCTTGATTGCAACAAAAATAATAAAAGCAAACCGAAGGAATATGTGAATTATCATTAAAACAGAAATTTGTTTCTGTTAGCAGATGCAAATTTAAAACACCGAAAATTTCTACATTTGAACTTTTATGCGTGAATTCAGATGACAGAGAATATTGTAAGGAAGCCTTCGTGGCTGAAAATTAAGCTTCCCAAAGGCACCAATTATACCCGGGTAAAAAGCATTGTGCAGCAGCACAACCTGCATACCATCTGTACCAGCGGGCGATGCCCCAATATGGGTGAGTGCTGGGCGGCAGGTACTGCTACGCTGATGATCATGGGCGATATCTGTACCCGTAGTTGTAAGTTTTGCGCGACGCAAACCGGTAAGCCGCTCCCTCTCGATCGGGATGAACCCGTAAATGTGGCAAAGTCAATAGCGTTGATGGGATTGAAACATGCAGTGATTACTTCGGTCGACCGGGATGACCTGCCCGATAAAGGGGCCGGCCATTGGGCAAAGACAATAACCGAAATCAAACGGATAAACCCCCAAACAACCATGGAGGTGCTAATCCCCGATTTTGATGGGAATGCCCTTTTAATCAAGCAGGTAATCGACGCTCGTCCCGAGATTATTTCGCACAATCTGGAAACCGTAAAGCGGTTAACCCCGATGGTGAGGAGTCGGGCAAAGTATGAGGTGAGTTTGCAGGTTATTCAAACCATTTCCGGTTCGGGTATCCTTTCTAAAAGTGGTATTATGGTTGGGCTGGGGGAGACCCGCGACGAAATTCTCGAAACAATGGACGACCTCCTGAAGGTGGGGTGTCACGTATTTACCATTGGCCAATACCTTCAGCCTGCGAAATCGAACCTTCCGGTGGCGGAATATATTCACCCCGACGTGTTTGAAGAATACCGGCACATTGGGTTGGCAAAGGGATTTAAGAAGGTGGAAAGTGCACCGTTGGTACGATCGAGTTATCATGCCGAACGCCACTTGTAAAATGAAAGCAAAAAGAGAAATATACTTAAAACAAATGCGTACCGAAGGATATTTGCTTTCGGAATAATTGTTTTGGGGCTCTGTACTTAAGTTTTTGTAATTCCGTATTTATGACGCTGTAAATACGGAAGTATGCGTACGGAATTCCGTATTTATAACAGGCAAAATACGGAAGTATAAAAGCGAAAATGCAGCATCATCTTTTTCCGTATCATCTCTTTCTTTTCGCTTGACATTTTACCATTTTGCAAGGATAAAAAAATTTCGATGAACAAGAGAATAATTGTTGAAGACCTGGGACTTTCAGAATATAAAACAACCTGGGAATATCAGGAAATGCTGATGCAGCGGGTGATTGATCAGAAGCAGGCTAAGAAAACCAATCCGGGGCAGGAGAGTGAGAACTATTTGTTGTTTGTCGAACACCCACATGTGTATACGCTGGGTAAAAGTGGCGATGAACAGAATCTGCTGCTCAATTACATTCAGCTTCAGGCAAAGAATGCCACTTTTTTCCATACCGACCGGGGAGGCGACATGACCTATCATGGCCCCGGGCAATTGGTCGGGTATCCCATTTTTGATCTCGAAAATTTCGGGATAGGTTTGCGCCGTTACATTTTTCTGATGGAAGAAGCAATTATCCATTCCATTGCTGAATATGGGCTGAAAGGTGAGCGTGACGAAAAAGCGACCGGGGTGTGGCTCGATGCTGGCACTCCGAAAGCCCGGAAGATTTGTGCCATCGGGGTGAAAAGTTCCCGTTTTGTGACCATGCATGGTTTTGCGTTGAATGTAAATACCGATCTTACCTATTTTCAACATATCAACCCGTGTGGCTTTACCGACCGTGGGGTTACTTCAATTGAGAAAGAATTGGGGACGAAACAGGATTTTGAAAAACTGAAAGAGATTGTCCTTTTAAAGGTCCTTCAGGCATACGAAGGGCAAAAATAAAGGATGCTTTCCTTTCGAAAAACATCCTTCAATATCTTCACACCGTAAGTTTTAGGTCAACATTGGAATTAATGTGACATACAAACCGGTGATAATAGCTGTTGTTATTACGCCTGAGATATTGGCACCCAGTGCATCCGGTAAAATAATGGCCTGAGGATTTACCTCGCTAACTGCTTTCTGTGCAACCTTAGCGGTTGAAGGAACGCAGCTTACGCCGGCAATACCAATCACCGGATTGAATTTCTTTCCCGAGAGGAAATAAATGATATATCCGCCAATTAAGCCACCAACGCCCGATATGAGCAAAGCCAAAATACCGAGGATCAGCAAAGGCAATACTTTTGGGTTCAGGATCAGGTGAGCTTCGCAAAGAATTCCCAGCAATGAACCCAGGAAGAAGGTCGATCCATAAAGCAGAGGGCCTTTAATAAAGTCGACCACCGGCGTAATTTCTGCTTCTCTCACTGCAATACCCACAAAGAGTGAGAAGAACAGCGGTCCTGCAACAGGGAACAAGAGGCAAAGGATTACGCACATGACTACAGCAAAAAGCAATTTTTGTCCTGCAGTAATTTGCATTACTTTTTTCGGTTTTTGAGGCTGTATGCCACGGATATGCTTTGGTACCATCAGTTTAATCAGGTACGGATATCCGCCATAGGTGAATCCAAGGTAGAGGTAAGCGATAATGGTAATCGGGACGAAAAGATCTTTCGACAGCACCATGGAGGTAAAGAGTACCATTGGGCCATCGGCGCCGCCAACCATGGCAATCGACGCACTGTCGTTGAGGCTCATGCCCATGGCCGAAGCAATGGGTACAATGGCAAAGGTTCCCATTTCAGCAAACAGGGCCAGGAAAATACTAAGGAAAGGACGGCGCATCATGTAACTTACATCGAGCAACACACCGATGCCCATAAAAATAAAGCAGGCAATTAACCCGTTCGAAAAGGTAAAGGTGTAGATAGGCTGGAGCCAGTCTATTTGCAACATGTTAAACAGCGCATCGGTATCGGTAAGCAGCGGATCAACAAATAAGTTGCCCTGCTTCCCGTCGGGCATAATCATAATGGCCGCGTTGATGGTTGCCATACCCAGTCCCATGGGGACCATCAACAGAGCATCCAGCACTTTTTTGTATCCAAGATAGACCAATAACAACCCCAGGACAATTAAGCCCACACGGGTAACCAAGAGTGTCGTGTCAGAATCGAACAAGGTACCTAGCCCCTGAAAAAGTGTTCCGAAATTTAAATTTCCCATCATATCTTTATTTCTAGTTTTTGTTTACATCAGTGCCTATACCGTTTCGGACAGGTCACTTTGTTTGTTTGATTTGAAGACTTTTAAGAAACCAAATAATTTCACACGCTGGTCTTTAGGCTGCATTAACCAGCAAAGAAGCCAAATAATGGCAGCAACCGCAAACCCAATAGCGAAGGCTAAAACGACGCATATTGCAACAAAACCAATTGTATTCATATTTTATTCTTTAGTTTAAAAACTCCGTTCATTATTAAACCCGTTGATTCGACCTCTTGTTCATAAAAGATACATTCCAATGAGTGAAAGAAATATGGTATAGAACCGGACAATGATTTTCTGGTAGAGCCGGATGTATTGACAATCTTCGTTGCCGCAGTATCTCCCTGAGTAAGAAGAATACTCCAGCCAATTATGCCGATGATTAAATAGAGAAAACCCATCCTGAAATTTAATGGCCACGAAATTAAGATTTATTGTCAAAGATGGGGGGCAAACGATTGCATTTAATAATTACTTAACATTGCGGGAGGATGGAATATTTTTGGATATTTTGCAATTCCTTAATTTTCTTAGAATTGAATTACGCAAGTTCAAACGGTTCATTGATGCCGACTAAATCGGGATAGGCTCCGTCGAATTCAGTAGGGATAATTGTGTCGGGTACGAAGATACACCGGTATTTGGGATTCGATGAAAGGGTTTGGCGTTCGGGATGGCGATCCTCTGTAAATTGTTTTTATCTTTGTGATAAAGCATAATAGTTATCACGCCATGAGCAAAATAAGGATAAAGAATTTTGGTCCCATCAAAGAAGGTTGTCTCGAAGACGATGGTTTCCTCGACATTAAAAAGGTAACCATATTTATTGGGAATCAGGGAAGCGGCAAAAGCACCGTGGCAAAGGTGATTTCAACCATGATGTGGCTGGAAAAGGCGATTAATAAAGGAGATATGATTGGTTTATCAAACAGTATCTTTCATTATCATTCTAGATTCCAAGGTATTTCAGATTATTTCAAGCCAAATTCAGAGATTGATTATTGGGGAGAAAAATATTCACTGAAATTTTCAGAAGTAGAAGTAATCCCTGAAAAGAATGAGGTAGAATATGGCAAATATATAACACCAAAAGTCATGTATATTCCGGCGGAGAGGAATACATTGAGTTCCATTTCGAACATAAAAGGAATGCCTGATCACTTGCTTACTTTTTATGAAGAATTAAGAAGGGCCAATAAAGAGCTTAAAGGTAAGAGATTGAAATTGCCCATAAATGATTATGAATACGAATATGATGAGCAGTCCGATTCTACATTCATCATAGGTTTCGATTATAAAATTAAAATATTAAATGCTTCAAGCGGGATTCAGTCATTTGCTCCACTTTATGTTGTAAGCAAAAATCTTGCACAATTAGTAATCGACTCTGATGAAACAATTCGGAAAAGTATGATGTCTGAATCCATTCTTCAGATGAATGAAGAGATGGCGGCCTTGGAAGTGAATGATAACCTTCCCGAAAACATGAAAGTGATTAAGCGCAAAGAGATCAAAGCGAAATTTCTATCCAAATGTTTCATCAATATAGTAGAAGAGCCTGAGCAAAATCTTTACCCAACTTCCCAGCGGCAAATTTTGAATAGTTTGCTTGAGTTCAATAACCTGAGCGAAGGGAATAAGCTGATCATGACTACGCACAGTCCGTATATCATAAATTATCTGAGCCTTGCAATTCAGGCCGATTATCTGAAGGGGAAAATTCATTCGGATATGTTGCTTGAAAAGCTCAATTCCATTGTGCCATTGAAATCTACCATTAGCGCCTCAGACGTGGCCATCTACCAGTTGGATGAAAGAGACGGGACCATCAGAAAGCTGTCAACTTTTGATGGAATCCCGTCGGATAAAAACTTATTGAACCAGTCGCTGGCCGATGGGAATGAGTTATTTGATCAACTTCTGGAAATAGAACAGGAATTATGAAGGTGAATTTCTTCGATACCCCCTGTAAAGAACCTGCCCGGATCGATCCTCTTTTTGGGATTTGTGACGATCAGGACGGGGTTAGTAAAGCATATACCGATCATGCGAATCAGAATAAATGGATTGCAACGGTAATTAATAAAAACCAAACGGAAGTTTTTTTCACTCCCATTGACCACTGCTTTTCGATTTTAAGGGAAGGCTCAAAAGAAGAAGAAAGCCTCTGCGATGGAATGCTGACTTTTCAAAGCAGTCTTTATTTGGTTGAGCTGAAAGAGAAAGAAAAACATGCGTGGCAACTGGAAGCTTTAACCCAGTTAGAAAATACGATAAGGTTGTTACAAGCCAATCATGATCTTTCTGTTTTTAAGTACAAAAAAGTGTATGCCTGTAATAAAAAGCATCCTTTTTTTAAAGCAATTGATAACGAAACAAGTAAGAGATTCTTCAAAAATTCAGATGGATTCCGTATAGATGTTCAAGCGGAGATCACAATCAAATAATTTTTCCAAAGGTTTTCCCTATAACACCCTCTTCACTCCCGGTATTTTCCTGATTACCCTTGCAGC
>DAOQAB010000111.1:0-12064 GCA_035353695.1 Prolixibacteraceae bacterium | reverse complement strand
GGTGGTACTCCGACTTCAGTGCCCTGATCTTGTCGATTACCAGGTACGTTGCCTCTTTGCCACGACGGATCAGCGTGTCTACGGCATCGCTGCTGAAGCTGGTTGAGTTGTAACCTTCCATGTCGGGTTTTACAATCACATTGCAATAGCTGTTGTTCAACGAGTCTTTGCTCAGCGAATAGAAGGCCACCAGCTGCCCGAACAGCTTGTTCACCGGGCCTATCTCTTCCGGTTTGAAAAGGTCGGGACGGATATCGACACCAATGATGATGTCGGCTCCCATCTTTTTGGCCACATCGGTTGGGAAGTTGTCGGCCATTCCCCCGTCGACCAGCAGGCTGCCGTTATGTTCGCCCGGGACAAAAGCGCCCGGGATGGCCATGCTCGAAAAAATGGCGGTGGGCATAAACCCAGCGTCCATTACAAATTCTTTTCCCCGCGACATATCGGTGGCCACACAGGCAAAAGCGATGGGGAATTTCGTAAAATCAGCCTGATAGGGAACATTGGCCGTGAGGCCACAAAAGAGGTTGAGGATGTTTTGTCCGTTGACCATGCCGCCGGGCAATAACGGTTTTTTGTCGAAGGAAAAGGGCAGTTTCAGTACATATCGTTGCTGGTCGGTTTTGGAATATTCATCAAGTTGGGTACGGGGCACATAGTCGGAGAGAAGTTGCGGCCAGTTCGACTCCATCGAAAGTTGGGCGATTTCGTCGGCCGAGTATCCAATGGAGTAAAGCCCGCCCACAATGCCGCCCATGCTGGTGCCCACAATCAGGTCGATCGGGATTCCCTCTTCTTCCAGCACTTTCAGCACCCCGATGTGGGTAAAACCCTTGGCGCCTCCGCCGCTGAGTACCACCGCTACTTTAGGCCGTTGTGCCTCCTGAGCCAAAGCTGCGCCGAAGCCTTCCAGCAGCAGGATTACCAACAAAACCGGTGTCCTTAACCGCATCATACATTTTTGCTGTTTAGTCCAAACAAATTTACAAACGAAAGGGATTCCCTGAGCAAGTTTTTTGGATAGATTGTGCCAAATCTATTCTGATCTGGACGATCTCTTCATTCTTTCGGATATTTTGTTCATTAATGATGAGTATTTTTATTTCCACCAACGAAAAAACAATCTGACCATACGAAAAAGTCAATTTGTGTTACTAAAAAAACTTTTTGAATTTGTTCTCAACTGATTTATTTCTCTATTTTTGACCATCTCTAAAATAAAGGGTTTTGAGATTATGTGTTTGTAGTTCTGTGTTTTTTTGTGGAGGTGATTTGAATGTTGTTCCCCGGTTCGAAAGAGGAAGAACCGTGGACTATTTCAAAGATTCAAACAAATTTATCTTTAGTTCTGAAAGTTTTTGATCCTGCTAAAAATGAAAACACAATCTGGATGTTTTTAAAACTTGAAGCAGAATCATTATTTTTAATGCCAGAAAGCGTGATTGTGGTTATTTAAAGGTTGAAGATGAGAAAGGCCATGAATACTTGATGATCACTTTTAAAAAATGTATTGATACGAATGAATACGGAAGATTTAATATACAACGTAAAGCAGCAAACCGGTGTAAACATCAGGGAGTGTTACCAGTGCGGCAAATGCACGGCAGGTTGTCCGGTGGCTGAGAAAATGGATCTTCGTCCTAGTGTGATTATGCGGATGATCCAGTCGGGGAACAATGAAGAGATGGATCAGATACTCCGGTCCTACACCATTTGGTTGTGCCTAACTTGTGAGACCTGTTATTCGCGCTGCCCCATGGAGATCGACATTCCCAAAGTGATGGACTACCTGCGTCAGCGATCACTGGCCGAAGGAAAAGTGAATCCGGAAGCACGTAAAATTGTTGCCTTCCACAAATCATTTCTCAACACCGTCAAACGGAATGGCCGGTTAAGTGAGTTATTCCTGACCATTGATTATAAGATGCGCTCTCTGGGTTCGGGTACACTTTTCCAGGATATGACGGTCGCTCCGGGGATGATCAGCCGAGGAAAACTTCATCTGATACCTGAACAGATCAAGGACAAAAAAGGTTTTTCCCGCTTATTTAAAAATCAGCTTAATCAAAGGAAACCATGAAAATAGGATTTTATCCGGGTTGTTCGCTGACAGGTTCTTCACGCGAGTACAACGAATCGATTCTTGCCATTTCGAAAAAAGCAGGTATAGAGCTTGTCGAAATTCCCGACTGGAACTGTTGTGGCGCAACCGCTGCCCATAACCTGAATAAGGAACTTTCGGTATCGCTGCCTGCACGCAACCTGGCGCTGGCCGAACTCGACGGGATGGAAGAATTGGTTGTTCCGTGTGCTGCCTGTTTCAACCGCCTGGTGATGACCCAGCACGAACTGAAAGAAGACGAAAAATTGAAATCACAGATCGCTGATAAACTTCAGATGCCGTTGAAAAACAACCTCAAAATTCTGAATGTGTTGCAGTATCTTGAAAAATATTTTGTTCCCCGCCTCGATGAACTGATCAAAAAACCGTTGGAGGAAGAGGTGGCTTGTTATTACGGATGCCTGCTGGTTCGCCCTAATCAGGTGATGAAGGCTGAACGCTGGGAAGACCCGATGACCATGGATGTGATTATGCAGAAACTGGGCGCCAAACCCATCGACTGGTCGTTCAAAACCGAATGTTGCGGCGCTGGTTTTAGCATGTCAAAAACCGAAATCGTGGGTGAATTGTCTGGCAAGATTGTTCGCAATGCAGTGAGCCGTGGAGCTAAAGCCATTGTGGTTGCCTGTCCCATGTGCCATTCGAACCTCGATATGCGCCGACCGGCCATTAACTCTTACCTGAAAACAAAGGTTGAAGTGCCGGTAATTTATGTTACCCAGGCGATTGCACTGGCAATGGGAATGTCGTCAAAAGAGGCAGGACTTCAGCGTCATTTTGTTCCTGTAAACCTCTCTGTTAACCGTTAAACGAAGGATTATGTCGAAAATAGGTGTTTTTATTTGTCATTGTGGCGAAAATATCAGTGCAACGGTTGATGTCGTTAAAGTAGCAGAAGAGGCCGGAAAGCTTGATGGTGTAGCGTTTAGCACCGATTATAAATACATGTGTTCCGATCCGGGACAGTCATTGATCAAACAAGCGATTAAAGAAAAGGGCCTTACCGGTGTGGTTGTGGGTGCCTGTTCGCCGCGAATGCATGAGCCAACCTTCCGGAAAGCCTGTGCCGAAGCTGGGTTAAACCCGTATATGTGCGAAATGGCCAACCTCCGCGAACATTGTTCGTGGGTACACGAAAAGAGTGAAGCGACGACGCAAAAGGCAATCGATATTGTCCGTACGCTGGTCGAAAAGGTAAAACGAAACGAGCCGTTGTTCCCGATCAAAGTACCTATTACCAAGACCGCATTGGTTATTGGCGGTGGAATTGCCGGTATTCAGGCTAGTCTCGATATTGCCAATGCCGGGCACCAGGTGGTTTTGGTTGAAAAGGAACCTTCCATTGGTGGCCACATGTCGCAGCTTTCGGAGACGTTCCCAACCCTCGACTGTTCGCAGTGTATCCTTACCCCGCGAATGGTGGAAGTGGCGCAACATCCCAACATCACCCTGATGACCTATGCCGAGCTTGAAAAGCTGGATGGCTTCATCGGGAACTTTAAGGCAACCATACGGAAAAAGGCTAAAAGCATTGATGAAAAGTTGTGTACGGGTTGCGGGCTTTGTACCACCAAGTGCCCAACAAAAAAAATACCCAGCGAGTTCAACGCCGGATTAGGTTTACGTACAGCCATCTATGTGCCATTTCCACAGGCAGTACCCAATAAACCGGTAATCGACAAGGAAAATTGCCAGTATTATCTGAAGGGGAAATGTAAGGTTTGTGAAAAGGTTTGTCCTACGGGCGCCATTCGTTTCGATCAGGAAGATGAACTGGTAGAGCTGGAAGTAGGCGCAGTAGTGGCAGCTACGGGTTTCGACGTGATGCAGCCTTCTGGTTTCCCCGAATATGGTTATGGCAAGTACAAGGATGTAATCACCGGTTTGCAGTTCGAAAGGCTGGCTTCGGCGTCGGGGCCTACATTGGGGGAAATCCGCAGACCTTCTGATGGAAAAGTTCCTGAAAAGATTGTCTTTATTGCCTGTGCAGGGTCGCGCGATCCAGCCAAGGGAATCCCTTACTGCTCGAAAATTTGCTGTATGTACACGGCCAAACATGCCATGCTCTATCAGCATAAAGTCCACGGTGGAAAATCGTACATTTTCTACATGGACATCCGTGCCGGGGGCAAGAATTATGAAGAGTTTACAAGACGCGCCATTGTGGAAGATGAAGTGAACTATGTTCGTGGGCGTGTTTCAAAAATATACGAAGAGAATGGCAAGCTGATTGTCAAAGGGGTTGATACCCTGCTGAATGCCAAACCGGTTGAAATTGAAGCCGACATGGTTGTGCTGGCATCGGCAGCAGTGGCTAATCCGGGATCGGAAGAGCTGGCGCAACGGATGCATATTTCGTACGATGCGTACAATTTCTTCTCCGAAGCCCATCCAAAATTGAAGCCGGTTGAAACCAATACGGCAGGAATATTCCTTGCAGGGGCTTGTCAGGCACCGAAAGATATTCCCGAGACTGTTTCTCAGGCTTCAGGCGCTGCGGCCAAAGTGGCAATCTTATTCTCGCAGGATGAGCTGAGCCGCGAGCCGGTAGTAGCCGTGGTGAACCGTTCGGCTCCGCCGCTTTATTCCACCTGTGTGGGCTGCTTTATGTGTGCAACGGCTTGCCCGTACCAGGCCATTGGCGAAGAACTGATTACTGACCGCAAAGGGAATGTAATCAAACGGGTGGCCAAGGTCAACCCGGGATTGTGCCAGGGCTGTGGAACCTGTGTGGCTTTCTGTCGTTCGAAGTCGATCGACATACAGGGCTATTCCAACGAGCAGATGTACGCCGAAGTGATGGCCTTGCTGAATGGAGAATAGAATTAATTAAGAACCACATAGGCACATAGATCACATAGAAATTTGGAAAAGGAATAGAAGATATTCTTCAGACAACGAAGTAATGACAACAAAAAAGGAAGGTCAAAAAACATTTGTAACTGAATATTTTCGGGCTTTGCCTGACGAGTAATAAATGATATATGAAATCGCATGGATATAAGGTCAATAGAAAAAATATTTCAACCTATGTGCCCTATGTGTCTATGTGGTGAACAAATAAGCAACTTATGACAGAATTTGAACCAAAAATAGTGGCTTTTGTCTGCAACTGGTGTACTTATGCAGGCGCTGACCTAACCGGTACCAGCCGAATAAAATATGCGCAGAATGTAAAGATTATCCGCTTCCCGTGTACCGGGCGGATCGATTTCATGCTGCTGCTGAAGGCTTTTGCCGAAGGTGCCGATGGAATAATTGTTTCGGGGTGTCATCCCAACGATTGCCATTACACTTCAGGAAACTTTCATGCCCGCAGGCGCTGGATAACCTTCCGTGGCTTGCTCGATTTTCTGGGAATTGACGTACGCAGAATCCAGTTTTCGTGGGTTTCGGCTGCCGAAGGGGCTAAGTGGGCAGAAATTGTGAACACTACCGTGAACAACATTCGAGAAATGGGACCCTATACCGATTATGCAAAAGTGGCTGGTTATTTGGAAAAGGAGGCTAACGTATGAACGAACTGATAAAAAAAGCGGCATCCCTGCTCGAAGCGAACGAAGTTCAGGTGGTAATCGGCTATGGATTGGGATCGGCAAAACGACCGCAAGCCATCTTTGTAACCACTCCTGCCGGTTGTGAACAGTTGATGTTCGACAGCCGCTGTATTCAGAATCTGGCTGTTTACCTTACCAAGCAGGAGATCAAAAAGCTTGGAAAACCTGCTATTCTAGCGCCCATTCCGGTGTTGAGGAGCATTGTTCAGCTGGCAGCCGAACATCAGATTACAGAATCTGATCTGGTTGTTTTGGGTGTCGATCCCGACGGAAATCTGGTTGAATTCAATTCGTTTGAGGCCATTGAATCTTTTTTGTCCGATCACAAAATTGTAATCGAGGAGAAATACCTGAAAAAGATCGAAGAGATTAAGAATATGCCGGTAGAAGAGCGGTTTGCCTATTGGGTGAAGTTGCTTGAGCCATGCTTCAAATGTTATGCCTGCCGCGCTGCCTGTCCGTTGTGCTACTGTACCCGTTGCACGGTCGAGAACAACCAACCGCAGTGGATCCCGGTGGCTTCGCATCAGCAGGGAAACCTCGAATGGCATGTGATGCGCGCGATGCACCTTGCCGGGCGTTGTACCGATTGTGAGGCTTGCTATCATGCTTGTCCGCTGGGCATTCCCATTCATCTTTTGAATAAAAGTTTGCTTCAGGATTTATCCGAAAGTTTTGGCGATTATGGGCCAAAAGTAACCAAACCCAATATGCTTTCGAGTTTTAATCCCGATGATAAAGAATCATTTATAAGGTAGTTATGCAAACCGAGAATTATTCGATAAAAAAAACTTCGCTGGAGAAGTTGTTCGACCATCTGGCCGGAAAGGGAAAAACCATATACGCTCCGAAAAACAACGGGGAACGGATCTTGTTTCAGAAAGTGGAAAAATTCAACGAAATAGCTGAGGATTATCTGGTAACTACCAATTCGGCCAAGGAGGTTGTTTTCCCACGTTACGAAAAGGTTTTTTCCTACAAGAAGACAAAGGATGGCATTCAGATAAACGATGCTACCGGTAATCCTTTTCCCGAAGTGGTGTTGTGGGGCTCGCGGCCATGCGATGCAGCTGCCTTCATTCCCCTGACCGATACTTTTGAACGGGATTATACCGATAACCTGTATAGCAATCGCCGAAAGAATTTGTTGGTGTTGAGCTTTAGTTGCAACACCTGCGACGAGTTTTGCTTTTGTACTTCGGTGAATGGTGGCCCAGGGAATACTGCCGGCAGCGACATCCTTTTCACCAAACTTTCGACCGGCGATTTTCTGGCCGAAATCATTACGGAAAAAGGGAAAAAAGTTGTGGAGGAAAACCCTTCGCTCTTTGAAGCTGCTCCGGCAGAGGGAAAAGAACAGAACCTTGCGCAGGTGGAAACCCGTTTCAATCAGGATGAAATTCAGGCAAAGCTTCACGAGTTGTTTGAAAACCCGCTCTGGGCCGAAAAATCGAGGGCTTGTCTGGGGTGTGGCACCTGTGTGTTTGTATGCCCTGTTTGTAGTTGTTTCGATATTCAGGACGAGGCGCACGGAAGTCATGGTACCCGTTTGCGTTGCTGGGATTCGTGCGGCTTTGGTTTGTTTACCCTGCACACATCGGGGCACAATCCCCGGCCGGAACAAGGTGCACGCTGGCGTCAGCGAATCCTACATAAGTTCCAGTACATGCCCGATAAATCAAAGGTGGCCGGATGTGTGGGATGCGGGCGTTGTTCGCGTTCGTGCCCTGCCGGGATCAATATTTTAGATACAGTAACTTCATTGTAAAAGTAGTTACAGAAAAGGAGTAATTATTCATTTTAGATGTCTTAAAAAGCTCCATAGGAGCGTCCCGATGCACATCGGGATCAATAGCCCGGGGTTTTAACCCCGGGGGAACAAAATAGAAAGGCAAATCCGTCCGCGGTAAAATAATATTCAAAGTTCAGTGGATTATTCGGACGGAATGGAACAGAAGTTCATTTTTAGAAGTAAAATAAGATTGAATCAAAAAGAAGGAGATCAGTAACATGAGCAATCCAAATATCTACATACCTTACCAGATGCGGATCGAAAAAATTACCCTGGAAGCTCCCGGTGTAAAAACTTTTCGGTTAAAATTTGTCAACGAAGAAGATGCTGAAGCTTTTACGTTTAAAGCCGGTCAGTTTGGGGAATATTCCATTTTTGGGGTAGGTGAGTCGACCTTCTGCATCGCTTCGTCGCCCACACGGAAAGGATATATCGAATGCACCTTCCGTCAGGCAGGAAAAGTAACCTCGGCTCTTGCTTCTGCCGAAGAAGGCGACATTGTTGGTTTTCGCGGGCCTTACGGGAATACCTTCCCGATTGATGAATGGAAAGGCAAAAACCTGTTGTTTATTGCCGGTGGTATCGCACTCCCGCCCATGCGTTGCGTGATTTGGAATTGCCTCGATTTGCGCGAAAACTTCAACGATTTTACCATCGTTTATGGAGCTAAGTCGGTTGCCGACCTGGTATACAAAAATGAATTAAAAGAGTGGGAAGAACGCCCTGATGTGAAATTGGTTACTACGGTCGACCCCGGTGGCGAAACCCCTGACTGGAAAGGCGAAATTGGCTTTGTCCCCACGGTTGTGGAAAAGGTTGCCCCATCGGCTGAGAATACCATTGCTATTGTTTGCGGTCCTCCCATCATGATAAAATTTACCTTTCCGGTATTGGAAAAGCTGGGCTTTACACCCGAAAACATCTACACAACACTGGAGAACCGCATGAAATGTGGCTTTGGAAAGTGTGGCCGCTGCAACGTGGGCGAAGTGTACGTGTGCAAGGATGGACCAGTCTTCAGCTACGAACAACTGAAACTGCTGCCTGCGGAATATTAGGATTTCGGTTATTGGCAGAATTCTTTCCAGGGCAATACTGTACCCTGGGTTCTTCTGCTTATCATTTCCACCGTAGACCAGGATTTTTTTCAGGTTGCTTTCCTTTGAGAGTTGTTTGAACCATGTTAATCCTTTAAACAGAATTCTAAAAGCGTTTTCAAAATTTCATATTTTAAGAGTAAGTGTTTCATTCTATTTGAAATAGAAAGATTGTATTTTGAAATTGCAAGCCTTCAACTTTGAAATTGCAAAGAATGTCCGTGTTGGACAGAATGATGAGGAAAGACAGAGAATTGCTAAAACCTATTGGAAATCAGAAAACGATCGTTCAAATATTGTAGATGAGATAAAATGACAATTTTTTTTTGTAGGTTTGAGGTAATAACCGATTATACAAAAAATAGTTGCGATGAGAAAGATTGTCATTTTATTTTCAGTGATGCTGCTATTGGCTTCGTGCAGCAAAAAAGAAAAATATACCATCAGTGGAACGATCGCCGATCAAGCCCCTGCAACGATTTACCTGCAGCAACGGATTGATGGAGATTGGAAGAACATTGACTCTGCCCGGATGGAAAACGGTAAGTTTGAGATGACTGGTAAAGTCGACTTCCCTGATGCATACTATTTGAGTAAAAGTGACAGGGACAAACTGTTGCTATTCGTGGAAAATTGTCCGGTAACAGTGGTTGCCGACAGTACCGTGATTGGAAATGCACAGGTAACAGGAGGCAAAGAGCAGGAACTTTATAACAGCTTCAAAGAAACTTACAATAAGCAAAGCGATGCCCTTTATGCGCTGTATTATAAATCGAAAGGGGAATCGAATCCCGAATTGAAAAAGACGATGGAAAAGCAGGTCGATAGTCTCGATCAGGAACTTACAAAATATCAGGAGAAGTTCATGTTTGATCACCCTTCATCCTCGGTTGCGGTTTATCTGCTTACACAGTTACAGTATGGGAAAAGCGCGGAAGAGCTGGAAAAACTTCTTTCAAAACTGGATGTCTCGCTGAATAAAACGATTGCATACAAAGCGATGGTAAAACGGGTCGAGGCTTTAAAAAAGGTGGCAATTGGTCAGAAAACGCCCGATTTTGTAATGAATGATCCGGAAGGAAAACCAGTAGCTATATCGTCGGTGTACAGCAAAAACAACTATACGCTCATCGATTTCTGGGCCTCGTGGTGTGGACCTTGCCGGGCCGAGAACCCCAATGTGGTGGCCGCTTTTCAAAAGTTTGGAAGCAAAGGGTTTGGCGTGTTTGGCGTTTCACTCGATCAGGACAAAGAGCGTTGGCTAAAAGCCATTTCCGATGATAAACTGACATGGCCTCATGTTTCCGATCTGAAAGGGTGGGGCAACGAAGCCGCTAAAGAATATTCGGTGAATTCTATTCCGGCCAACTTTTTGGTTGATAAGAGTGGAATTATTATTGGTGCAAACCTGCGAGGTGAGGATCTGATGAAGAAATTGGAAGAGTTGCTGAAATAAGATTGAAACGATAGAAAACGATAGAACGCGGTGGAAAGTAATTGTTTCCACCGCGTTTTTTTTCATGATAGCATCCATCCTTACTTTTTAGAAGAACGTATAAGGTATACCTTTTTGAAATACGTTTGAAAAAATGTATTGAAACACAAGAAGACGTTCGAAGATTTGTATATAATACAAAAGTCGACTTCTTTTTGTGTTGAATCTGAACACGATTGAATCAGTAAACTGTTGTCTTTCCCTAATTAAGACTAACTTTAATTCGCAATCATTATAAAACAGTTATATGCAAATTACCTCAAATGCAATCGGTTATGAGTGACATTAAACTATTTGAAGAAAAGAAAGTTAGAACTCACTGGGATGTGAACCAGGAGAAGTGGTTTTTCTCGGTGATTGATGTTGTTGAAATACTTACAGGAAGCAGCATACCTAAAAGATATTGGAGCGACCAATTCTGAAGAGAGCATGATGAAGCTGGTAAGCGGGAATGTGGCGTATGAACTGGGGAAGGTTATAAAACACAATGTTTAAACCATTTGTTACAGATAAACTTTTAACTATTTTTGAGTAACTTTTAGCAATCAGTGAACAAGAACTTTAAGCTTAATCTTAAACTTCCAATATTTTTCACAAACCTAACCCATCTCTACTTTTATGCAAACCTTGAAATTTAGCCTTATCGAAAGCAAGCTCAAGAACGCTCCTGGTGTTTACCTTGCAAAACCGGTACAGAGCAATAGCCTGACCCTCGATGATTTGGTAGAAAGTATGCTGAAACGGGGTACCTCGCTTTCTCAAACCGATATTGTTGCTGTGCTCGACTTATTTGTGAAGGAGTGCGAGGAGCAAATAGCCAATGGCTACCCGCTCAATCTGCCTCTTTTCAACGGGCTGCCTATCGTTGGCGGAACCTTTACCGGCCCCGGCGACTCGTTTGACCCCGCGCGGCATACGGTCAGGTACAAATTGAGCCCCGGTACCAGTATCAGCAAGGCCACGAAACGTATTGTTCCCGAGAAGGTCGACTATGAAGACCCAATGCCTGGTATAAGCCAGTTTTATGATGTGGTAACCAAAGCTACAAATTCGATTATAACCCCAATGGGCATTGGCGAAATCAGCGGTTCGAGGTTGCAGTTTAACATGGCCGACAACGAGCAGGGCATCTTCTTTATCGATCGGGAGGGAAAATCGTTTCGGGTTGAGGCGGTTGCCCATAACCAGGCATTCAAACTGATCTTTCAGTCTCCAAAACTTCCGGCAGGCGAGTATACCATTGAGGTTCGGGTACGGTTAAAGAAATCGACACAGCTCAAAACCGCTGCATTTACTAAACAATTAACGGTAAAAGCTGGTTCTGGTGACCAGAAGTAAAACTACCGGGCTACACTGTTAGGTTCATTACCTGCATAGGAAACAAGTCTACTACGACTCATATTTAAAA
Source organism: Prolixibacteraceae bacterium (assembly GCA_035353695.1). Taxonomy (GTDB): domain Bacteria; phylum Bacteroidota; class Bacteroidia; order Bacteroidales; family Prolixibacteraceae; genus CAYMTR01. Next base: position 590 of record DAOQAB010000111.1, on the reverse strand, counting down.
TCCGTATAGGAATTTAGTATAAATCCTTATAAGGATTTTATTTCTGCCTCCACCTGGTCTTATTGTATGAAGCCATAAGGGTTTTGTCTGCTAACTTATGCCGACAAGGAGCATTGGGGTTAGGAAAGTTACGCGAAAAGGTAGATTAGGGAAAGTTCAACGATTATGTATTATTTGAGCATTTAGTTCAGGTTTTAGTTATAGACGACGCATTAATCACTATCGCTCAAAACCATAAAGTATTGACAAAGGGTATTTAGTATATTATCTTTGTAGGAAAATTAACCGAATGACAAAATCTGATTACTCCTTAAATATATTTCAATGAAAATACTTTGTCGCTTACTCTTAATCATTGTCCTGTTTTCCTTTTCTGGGAATCACTTAAAAGGTCAAACTTTAGTTCCAGTGCAAACAGTTGTTGAAACAGCTGTAGACTCCTTACACAATCAGCTTAAAAGCGAACTTGATGAAGAATACAAGTTCAAAGCGAAATTTCTCAACCACAGGGACAAAACGGTTGATTGGGTTTTGGCTTTTGCTGCAATAATTGTAACAATCATTAGTGCATTTGGTGTTATTAATTTTTT
>DAOQAB010000110.1:0-12310 GCA_035353695.1 Prolixibacteraceae bacterium | reverse complement strand
AGTGTTATTTTAGAGCCAATCAACACGAACAACCAAATTTACCACCTTATGAAAAACAAATTCTGGGAACTGTTTATCCTTTTCCTTTCGTTGTATGTAATTGTCGAACTGGGAATCGAAATTATTCACCCGTTCAGCCAGCAAACTATTGATCTTATTAATCAGATCGATCTGGTAATTTGTATGATATTTCTGGGCGACTTTTTCTATTTTTTCTTTAAAGCGGGAAAAGAGAAAAAGGAAAAGGCTGAAAAGAAAAAGGAGCGACTCCATTATCTGAGAACCCATTGGATCGATTTTATTGCCTCTATTCCGTTTATGACCTTTCTTCGGGCTTTCCGTTTGGTACGGGTTGTGAGGGTGGTTCGTTTGCTGCGTGGCGTTAAAGGGTTGGTGAATATTTTCAGAATGCTGGGAACAAGTAGGCTACAAAACATTCTGATCTCTTATCTCATCATCATGTTGCTGGTAATGGGGTATTGTTCGCTGGCTTTTTACTCGTTTGAAAAAGGTGTTAATCCCAATGTAAACAGCTATTTCGATGCTTTCTGGTGGGCATTTGTATCGCTTACCTCGATCGGTTATGGCGATGTAATCCCTACTACAACCGAGGGCCGGATTGTTGGGATGGTACTTGCCCTTGCCGGTATGGGACTGTTTTCGGTGATAACGGCCCAACTGGCAACTGTTTTCTTCAAAATCTCCAAAAAAGAAGAAAAAGAAGAATCCAAGGAATCAAAAATCTGAGTGGGTTTAGAGCGATTTACTTTTTTTGCAGCTGCTGCCTTTACCTCCTAAAAATCCCCAGCCGCCGCTGCCAATCAGGAACCCAAAGGCATACCATGCTCCGTTGTTGTTCTGGGCATACATGGTAATTTTATCGTTGAAAAGCGAGACGATAAAGTCGATAGGGGCAATGATCCCGTGCCATAAACCTGCCCAGAAACCATATTTATGTCCGGTCAGACAAGCATCAACAACTTCTTTTTGGGCACACGAGGAAAGAATAAATATTCCCGCAATCAGTAGCGTTAGGATGAACACCGTTTTGAGATTCAATTTTTGTTTCATTTCTCTGTTTTTATGGTTAACCGAATCATTCAAATTTAGAAAAAACAATTTGAACGAAAAGATTGATCGGTCGGTGGAATCCGGTTGATGGCCGAAAATTTTGGGAGAAACCATGATGGTATCTTTTTCGGCATACGAAAGTGAATTTGTATCTTAGCCCTGAATTTTTATGCAAAAAAGAAACCTATGAAGAAAATATTCCTGTTCGTTGCTATCGCTGCTGGTTTGGTGGCCTGTGGTAATCCTTCGTCGAAAACGGTTAAAAAAGGCTCTTTTGCCAGTAAAAAGTATCCCAATCTATTTACCCAGTTGTTGGGAAAAAGCCAGGCTGAAGTTGATCAGAAAGTGAACGATGCCTGGAAGCAACTGTTTTACGGGAACGATTCGACCGAAAGAATCTACTATCCGGTGGGCGACGACATGGGGTATATTCTCGACGTGAACAACAACGATGTTCGCAGCGAAGGGATCTCTTATGGAATGATGATTGCCCTTCAGCTTGACAAAAAGAAGGAGTTTGATTGCATCTGGAAATGGGCAAAGACCTACATGCAACATCAGGAAGGGCAACGAAAGGGCTTTTTTGCATGGCATGCCACCGCCGATGGAAAGATTCTGGACGATAACAGTGCTTCCGATGGCGAAGAGTGGATGGTGACTTCGTTGCTGCTGGCTTCAAGGAGGTGGGGCAATGGCGAAGGAATCTATAACTACCAGGCCGAAGCTCAGGCGATATTGGATGCCATGCTTTCAAAAACCGGAAGTTCGGAAAGTACACAGGTGGTGACAAACATGTTCAACAAGGAAAAGAAGCAGATCGTTTTTGTACCCGTAGGGAATGCCGACGATTTTACCGATCCTTCGTACCATGTGCCGCATTTTTATGAACTCTGGGCGCTTTGGGCCGATAAGGATAATCAGTTTTGGAGCGATGCGGCCGATTCGAGCCGTGCGTTCCTGAAGCGGTCGACCCATCCGGTTACCGGGTTGAATCCCGATTATGCCAATTTTGACGGAACACCTACCGATCCGTTTGGTGGTGGTCAAAGCAATTCCCTTTACGATTCCTGGCGGGTTGTGATGAATGTGGCCGTAGACTATGTCTGGTTTGAAAAAGATCAGCGGGCAATAGAACATGCCAACCACCTGCTGAATTTCTTTTACTTGCAGGGAATGGGGCATTACGGGAGTTTATACAACCTCGATGGTACTTCGCTCAACCACGATCATAATCCCGGGCTGGTTGCCATGAATGCCGCAGGTTGTCTCGCTTCTACCTTCGATAAAAGGAAAGAATTTGTGGAAGAATTCTGGAATTTACCGCTTCCAACCGGCCATTACCGCTATTACGACGGGGTTCTTTACATGCTTGGCCTTCTCGAAGTAAGCGGAAATTTCAGGATTTACGGAAATTAAAGAATCGGGAAGACTCTTTAATTTAAGACCGTTTAAATCCCGGATTTCGTTTTATGGCTGTGCGTTCCTGTCGTCTTTGAGGCATCGGTGCCGGTGCCTTTTTTACGGGATGAAGATCCACTAACGGAAACGGGTGGTTGTCGACCACCGGAATCTTTTTAGCAATTAGTTTTTCCACATCGCGCAGGAATGGTTTTTCGGTGGCATCACAAAATGACAGGGCCGTACCTTCAGCGCCGGCCCGTCCTGTTCGTCCAATACGGTGAACGTATGTTTCAGCAATGTTTGAAATTTCGTAATTGATCACCATATCCAGGCCATCAATATCGATTCCCCGGGCAGCAATATCGGTTGCAACTAACACCCTGGTCGTCCGGTTTTTGAAATTGGCAAGAGATCGTTGCCGAGCGTTCTGGGCTTTGTTGCCATGAATGGCTTCAGCTTTTATCTGATGGTGCAACAACATTTTAGTCACTTTGTCGGCTCCATACTTGGTGCGGGTAAACACCAGTACCGATTTGATGTTTTCATCTTTCAACACGTCAACCAGCAGGGCATTTTTATTTTCTTTATCCACAAAGTAAACATACTGATCGATGATGTCGACGGTAGATGAAACCGGTGTAACCGAGACCTTTGCCGGATTTTGTAAAATTGAACTGGCCAGTTTCACAATTTCAGGAGGCATCGTCGCTGAAAAGAAAAGCGATTGCCTTTCTGTCGGTAATACGGTTAATAACCTTCGGATATCATGGATGAAACCCATATCCAACATGCGATCGGCTTCATCGAGTACAAACAGTTCGACCCAATTTAAACTGATAAATCCCTGATTGATCAGATCGAGTAGTCGGCCGGGTGTTGCAATCAGGATGTCGACACCTCCGCGCAACGTGGCAATTTGAGGGTTTTGATTGACTCCGCCAAAGATTGACGTACAGGTTAATGAGGTGTTTTTTCCGTAGGTTTTGAAACTCTCTTCAATTTGAATGGCTAATTCCCGGGTGGGGGTCACAATCAGGCTCCTGATTTTTTTCTTTCGGTCGTATTGTTTGTTCTCGCTTAACAATTGCAAAATTGGGACAGCAAAAGCGGCCGTTTTACCGGTTCCGGTTTGTGCACAACCCAGCAGGTCGGTGCCTTTTAAAACGATGGGTATGGATTGTTCCTGAATGGGGGTGGGGTGGGCGTAACCTTCAGCTTCAAGGGCTTTCAGTATGGGTTCAATAATCTCTAATTCTTTAAAAGTCATATATTCTCTTTATCGTAAAGGCCGCAAAGGTAGGTTAATTGCCGGGATTTATTTGTTTTTGGCGTTAATCGTTAAAAAATTGTCTCAAATACTTGGAATTAATTAATATAGGCTCGGATAACGGTTAGCCTTCTTTATAGAAAGCCTCAATTCCCGGGTAATAAAATCTCTTTTTGGCAACATTAAGCGGATAAATAAAAAAAGTGAGCCTTGCCTCTGAGCAGAGCTTGCCTTCCCCGTCGGATATCGTTGCGTGCATAATGGCTTGTTTTTCATTTTTTTCAAGGAGCCGGCACCGGATGGTTGTTGTTCCTTTGCTGATTCGGAGCGGCGTGTGATAGGTAACGGTCATTTCCTGTGTTACGCCAACTGTGCCGCATTTGACGTAAACAGTCCAGCCACCAATTTCGTCGAGCAGAGTCGATTGAATTCCTCCGTGAAGCACATCGGGATAGCCCATGTAATTCTTATTGGGATTCCAGTTTGAAATCAACTCTTCGCCCGTGTCATAAAATTCAAGGTGAAAACCCATCTCGTTCGCCGGGGAACATCCAATGCAGTTATATTCTTCGCGCAGGTTTGGGGCGAAAGGGTTAAGAATTTTTCTCATCGTGTTCAATGTTAAGGATGATATTTGAATTCAGGTACCAGACAAAACCTGAAACTTCGGAATATCCCATTTCCTGGATTTTTTCGGCATATTTTTTCACTTGTCGCAGGTGTTCTGCTGAAGGCTGGGATGAGTTTTTGTAATCGACAATAACCACTTTTTGCCCGTCGATCATCACCCGGTCGGGGCGTTTCAGATCGAACCCTGGAGCAATGATGGTGGTTTCGTTCAGTACGTTGGATGAACCATCGAACCACGGTTGCACGTTGGGATTGCTGATGAGCGTTTCTATTTTTTCTTTCAGCGCATTCGCTTCATTGGAAGCAACTTTTCCCTGTTTGACCAGCTCAAGTACCGAAGTTTCGATGTCGTCTGGCGTGGTAATCAGCGACAGTAATTCGTGCATCAGTTTTCCTTCGTTCACTTTTTGCATCCTTTTCCTGCCGGGATCTTCCAGAAAGCCTTCGTAGTTTTTATGGAGTTTCAGCGAGTTGCCCAACTGTTTTTTCAGTTCAATCCGGCCCGAAAGGTTTACTTCGTTTCCTCTTTTTTTCAGACCGGGTTGCGGGTTGAGTTTCCCTTTGTCGAAGATGAATTCTGATTGTTGCTGAAGGATTTGCGGAGCATTTTCTTCATTAAAAATCTGCTGGAACAGGCTGCTTACGGTGCTCGATTTTGGTTTTGCTTCGGAGAAGATGAACAGCCCGTCGATGGCACGGGTAAAAGCGACATAGAGCAGGTTCAGGTTGTCGATATACGACAAAAGCATCTCGGTGTAGTAGTCTTTGGCAAAGATGGTTTTTCGCAGAATCTTTGAAAAATTGACCGGTAATATAGGGAATTCCTTTAAAACAGAATTTTCGGCATTGCACCACAGGATATTTGTTTTGCGGGCATCGGGTTCGAACAGCCAGTCGCAGAAAGGGATCATCACGATGGGGAATTCAAGCCCTTTCGATTTATGGATGGAAAGAATGCGGATGGCATCGCGGTCGATAGCCGTCTGCACCTTCACTTTGTTGCCATTTTCGCTCCACCATTCAATGAATTTGTGCAGGTTTCCTCCCTCTTTTTTCGAGAATTCGAGAATGATATCGCGGAAAGCCTGTAAACTGGCCTGTTCTCCGGGCAGATCGGTCAAGCGGTACAATTTTTCCAGTTCCAGCTCCAGATCGGCAATCGAAAGGGAAGCCCACTGTTTGGAGATGGTTTTGCCACCTTCTTCGGCAAAGAAGGGGAAATAATCCGATTCGGTTTCTTTGTCGATCAGCAGGCTTTGCGATGGTGCTGCGGCATTAAAGTTTAACGTTTGCTGACCGGTGACGGATATTTTGGGCGGTTTAACTCCAATTTGAGCCAAAAGTGGCAGAATGAACCGGCTGTATTGAAAAACAGCCGATGATTTCACCACCTGATCCCAGGGCATAGCAACGAATCGGAGCATCCCGATCAGAAAGCGGACCGAAAGAGAACTGTCGAGCATCAGCGAATCGTCGGAGATTACTTCAAAATTGCAACTGCTTTCCGGATGTTTTTTCCGGTAGTTCAGCAAAGCGGAAGCTATATCGTTGCCCTGGTTGTTTTTCCTGACCAGAATCGCAATATCGGAGGCCCGGTAACCGCTTTCCTGCAGCTTTTCTATTTCTCCGATCAGCGTTTGAATGGTCTCGTCCCGGTATTCATTTTTATTTTCCGATTCGATGAACTGCAACCGGATGTAACCATCGTTCTTGTCGCTCGATGGCGTTTGCACTACGTCGCCGAAAGCGGTGGTGATGGTCTGATTATAGCCTTCGGGCAGGTTATTTTTCTGCTCATCGTCGGGCAGATTGTTGTAGTTATTTTGAAGAAGATTGGCGCTTACACTGAAAAAATTGTTGTTGAATTCAACAATGTTCCTGCAACTGCGCCAGTTTTTGTCGAGGTTCTTTTCTTCGATGGAAAATTTCTTCAACTCTTCTTTTAATCCGGAGCCCAGTAATTTCCAGTCGCTGTTTCTCCAGCGGTAGATCGATTGCTTTACATCGCCCACCACTAGGTTGTGATGGTTTTCGGACATTGAATTTATGATTAATGGTTTAAAGTTTTCCCATTGAATTACGGAGGTATCCTGAAATTCATCGATCATGAAGAAGTTGTAGAAATTGCCCGCTTTTTCGTACACAAAAGGGGCGTCGTTGTTGCTGATGATTCCGTGCAGCAAGGTGTCGCTTTCACTGAGCAGGATGGAGTTGTTTTCCTGCCCGATTTCTCGCACGTAGATTGCCAGGGTTGAGAGAACGCCAAGCGCGTAAATGTTTTTATAGATTTCGCTGGCGGTGTAATAGATTCCCTCTTTTTTTTCAACGTATTGAAGGATGCGTTGTATCAACCCGTTCATTCCATCGTTGTAACAATTAATTACAGCGGCTTTGTTCTCTTTGGAAGAGTACCAGGCATCGGGATTGTCGGGCGCATCGAGGAAGCGGGCGCCAAAGGTGATTTCACCGCCTTTGTATGAGGCTAGTTTGTTGAAAGTATTGGCAAAAGAGCTGTTTTTGTATTTGAAATCGTTGAGGGTCAGGTTGTGTTTCTTCATCAACGCCAGACCTTCGTTTCCCATTTTGCGGCATTCACTCTCGAAACTGTTGCGAATTTTAATCAGCTCGGTTTTGAGTTGTTTCAGCTTTCCCCGCTCTTCCTGCAGTGTCCCCTGATGGATCCGGTATTGTTTGAAAAGATCTTTGTTCAGTTCGTTTCCAAGCTCGGTAATCTTGTCTCTGATCTGCCAGTTTTTTCCTTCTTCGAGTTGATTTTCCGACATCATCAGTAGCCAGTCCCTTAGGTCCGAGTCGTTTTCAACACTCATGAGCAGGCGGTCGCAGGCCTCCTGAAGAAGGGCACTTTGGTCGAGGTCCACTTCATACGTTCCGTAAAGTCCCGATTCGCGGGCAAACGAACGTAAAATCCCCTGAAAAAAGCTGTCGATGGTGCTGACTGCAAAACGATCGTAATCGTGTAAGATGTATGAAAGAGCCTGTCTGGCATTGGTTTCGATTTCTATTTCCGAAAGTCCGGTATCTTCTTTCAATTGTACCAGCATTTTTTCGTTGGAGTGGCTGGCCATGGCATTCAGATCGCGCAGAATGCGCTCTTTCATTTCAGAGGTGGCTTTGTTGGTAAAGGTAACAGCCAGGATGTGTTTGTAGTTGAATGGGTTTTGAACCACCAGTTTCAGGTATTCCAGTACCAGCCGGTATGTTTTTCCCGAGCCGGCCGATGCTTTGAATATGGTTAACTGTGGCATGTTAATTCCTGTTTTATTGTCTTTTTGGCAAATTTAGCAATAATGCGACATGATTTCGATTGCCTGATTTTTGTAGAAACCGCCAAACAGGGAATAGTGGTTCAAGACGTGATACAACTGGTAAATCAGGTTTCGTTCCTTCCATTCCGGGGCAAGGGGGTAAACCTCGTGGTAAGCGTCAAAAACCCGTTGGGAAAAACCGCCAAAGAGGGTCATCATCCCGATCTCAAATTCACGATCGCAGTAACTGGCACAAGGATCGATCAGCGCCGGGGCTGATTGGGTGTACATACAATTGCCGGTCCACAAATCGCCGTGGATCAGCGAAGGTTTGGGATTGTGGGGCAGAAGATCTTTTACCCGGATTGAAAATTTATCGGCGATACGCTGGTCCTGGCTGGTCCATAGCCTTGTTTTTCGTATGTGGCTAATCAGAAAGCCAATTCGGTTTTCGGTATAAAAAGTTGTCCAGTCGGGCTGATATTCGTTGTTTTGGAGGGTCGCTCCGCAATAGTTGTCGTGTGCAAAACCAAATTGGTCGGTATGCACAGAGTGGAGCAAGGCCAAACCTCTTCCCAGTTTTTCTTCATCGTTCCCGCTACGGCCGGGTTTCAGGTAGGTGGTGAGCAGGTAGCCGGGATGGTGGTCAATTTGCCGGGAGAGTTTGGGCTCCGGAAAAATAATGTGTTCATTGTTCGATTTTGAAAATTCGCTTAACGATTCAGCTTCGCGGATAAAAAGGTCAGAGGGACCGTGGGTATTCCATTTAAGAAACAGAGGGCCGTGTTTTGTCTCAATTTTACAGGCACTGTTAATGCAGCCTCCTCCCAGCGGGTGAACCGATTTGATCTCCAGACGAAGATGGTAAATTTGTTGATATTCGGTATTCAACGAATCGGTCAGCTCTTTCGGCAAAAAAGTGTTCATTCGATATGTTCTAAAGAGAGCGTAAAGGTAAACCAGCTTCCTTTACCTGGTTCGCTCTCGATACTGAAAATTCCGTTATTCAAGGAAATCAACTCTTTGCAGAGAAATAACCCCAAGCCCGTACCTTTTTCGTTGTCGGTGCCATCGGTCGAAATAATTTCTTTTTCATTGATAATTTGTTCCATCTTCTGTTTGTCAAGCCCAACGCCTGAATCGATCACAACGACGGTGATGCACTGATCGTTTTTGGATGCATCGATGGTTATTTCACCTCCTTTGGGGGTGAATTTCAATGCATTAGAAACCAGGTTGCGGAGGACAATATTGATAGAACCTTCGTCGAACCAGCCAACCAATTGTTCAGGAGCCACTTTTCTGATGGTGATGTTCTTATGTTCGGATATCGATTGAAATTGGTCGATGGTGCGGTTTATAACCCGGCACAGGTCGTTATTTTGTGGGAAAATTCTCAATTGCCCGTTTTGGCTTAATCCCCACGATAGCAGGTTTTCGACCAACAACGAGAGCGAGTTTGCCGATAATTTTACATTGTGGATGAACTGCTCGCGGGTTTCATAGGGGAGGTCCGTTTCAGTTATCAGATCCAGGCCGGTAACCACACTGGCCAGCGGACTGCGAATATCGTGCCCAATGATTGATAAAATTCTGTTTTTGAGATAGATATCTTTTTGTAGTTTCGTATTTTGCTTTTCAATGATTTGAGCTTTTTCGGTTAACAGGGAGGTTCTTTCTTCAACTTTGTTTTCGAGAATGATGTTCATCTGACTTAATTCCTTGCTTAGAGCTTGTTCTTTTCGGAACGTTTCGGCGTATCTTCTGAAAAATTCGATGGAAAGAATGAAAATGAAAATCAGAAAAACGCGGGGCAAAATATATCCGTTAAAGAAAACATCATTTGAGTTGGCAACCAACGTGTCGTTTATGGCAGCAAATATCAGCAGGAAGATACCCAGTACATATAAAAATGACAATTTCTTCCGGTTATTGATCAGGAGAACTAACTGAATGGTAAAGAGAGTAATATAAATTACCAGAAATGCATAAAAAATATAAATGGAGTAAGCAAAGGTTGGCACATTAAGAGTGGAGATGCCAACAAAGAGAGGGATTAGGCATAAAGTTAATAAAGTATATATCTTCCTGATCCATTTCACCGGAAACAGGAAGAAGAAGCCCCAGGCACCGGCAGAAAGAGCACCAAAGATCCCGAAATACTCCAGCTTGATCATCCATTCCCACGAAATAGGCAATAAATAGATGATGGGGTAGTAGTTGGAACAGGCACCTCGTAAAGAGATAAACAGAAATGAGATTGCCAATAATGGGATGGATTTCTCTGAACGATAGTAAAATGAAAAAATGAGAAAGAAAATCCCAAATGAAAAAAGGATACCCAATGAAAAAAGGTCAAAAAACCGGTCTTTGTTTATTGCTTTAAATACCTGATAGTATGGGCCAATAGTGATATCTTTCCAAATTCCTCCCCTGCGGTGGTGAAAATTGGAAAGATGGAATACCATATTTAGTGTGTCGGAATTGGGGTTGTATTTTATTACCGATGGGGAGTATTCGGGTTTTTCCTCATTCTTCGTTTTTCCGGTTTTCCCCGATTGATAGATCAGTTCTCCATTGATATATAATTGATAAGCAACATCTACTCCCGGGACAAAAATGCCAATGGGCTGCCGATAGTTTTTGGGAAGGATGGTTTTAAACCAATACGAACCGTAACCTAAACCCGGCAGGTTTTTCCCGTTTAGTTGATAGCTAGTCCAATAATTAGGAATTTTTACCTGGATTGGTTTTGATACAGGCAGATTGCTGAATTCCGGATCGATAAATTCGTTCCAATAGAATTGGCCGGTGTCGGAAAGTATCTGTACCGTGAACGGATTATTGCTGTAATCATCCGAGGCTACTGGGTTTTTTGCTGAACATCCAAAAAGTAGGAATGTCAGGAGTAACCATAAATGAGGAAGAAAAATCCGTTTCATGCAATTACATTTTGAGTTTGAAAAGTTAATCTATTTTTTTTAATGTGGAACAATCTGTGTCTGTTTTTTATGTTAATGATTTATTGTAGGATAAATCATTGAGAAGAAACGCGGTGTTAATGCTTCATAATGAAAATAAAAAAGCCTGCAATCCTTTCGGATAACAGGCTTACATATTTCACCTAAAAACTTAATCTACTATTTTTTTACTTTATCAACGATTGCTTTGAAAGCTTCGGGATTATTCATCGCCAAGTCGGCCAAAACTTTTCGGTTGATATTGATATTATTAACTTTTAACAAGTTAATGAATGTTGAATAATTCAATCCTTCGGGACGAACGGCAGCGTTGATACGCTGAATCCATAAAGCCCTGAATAAAGATTTCTTCTTTTTTCTGTCGCGGTAAGCATATTGCATCCCTTTTTCCCAGGTGTTCTTTGCTACCGTCCAAACATTTGCCCTTGACCCAAAATTACCACGGGTGGCCTTCAAGATTTTTTTCCTTCTGGCACGAGAGGCTACGTTGTTAACACTTCTTGGCATAATTTTACATTTTTGAGTGTAAGCGTCCGCAATAAACAGATCTTTAAGCTTTACACTCTGGTTAATTACTAATTTTTACTCTAAATCAAAAAAGGATTATTTCATTGCAAGCATCTTCTTGACATTGTTTGTGTCGGTTACATCAACCAACCCAATGTGTGTAAGGTTACGTTTGCGTTTTGTGCTTTTTTTCGTCAGAATATGACTTTTAAAAGCATGTTTCCTTTTGATTTTTCCTGTACCGGTGAGCTTAAAACGCTTCTTAGCACCGGCATTGGTCTTCATTTTCGGCATTATCCTACTTTTTAAATGTACAACCTAATTATTTTTTCTTCTTAGGTGAAATAAATATCGTCATTCGCTTGCCTTCTAATTTAGGCATTTGCTCGAGTTTTCCTGTTTCTTCTAGCTCATTGGCAAAACGCAACAACAGGATTTCTCCCTGTTCTTTGAACAAAATAGAGCGTCCCTTGAAAAAGACATACGCTTTTACTTTGGCACCTTCCTGCAAAAATTTCTCAGCATGGCGTAACTTAAATTGAAAATCGTGGTCATCGGTTTGCGGGCCGAAGCGAATTTCTTTCACGATGACTTTTACCGATTTTGCTTTAATTTCTTTCTGCTTTTTCTTTTGCTGATAAAGAAATTTTTGATAATCAATAATTCGGCATACTGGCGGTTCGGCTTTGGGTGAAATCTCGACCAAGTCGAGTTCCAGCTCATCGGCTAATTTTAGTGCCTGTTGTGTCGGATATACTCCCGGTTCAGGAACATTATCGCCCACAAGTCTTACTTCGCGAACCCTGATTTGATGATTTGTCCGGAAAAAAAGTTTATCATCATCTTTAGCTTCCGGCCTTTTGTTCTGTGGTGCTATTGTTGTGTCCTCCCAAAAAAGTTAGTAATTAAATATTTAATGCACTCAGTTGTTCTTTTACTTCATCTTTGATTAAGCTGGCAAATTCATCGATGGTCATCGATCCTTTGTCGCCTTGTCCTTGTCTGCGCACCGATACGGTTCCTTCTTCTGCTTCCTTTTCTCCCACGATCAGCAAATATGGGATCCGTTTCAACTCGTTGTCCCGAATCTTTCTGCCAATCTTTTCGTTGCGCTCGTCAACGACGGTGCGAATATCGTAATTATTTAAAATATTTGAAACTTTTCTTGCGTAATCGTTATATTTTTC
>DAOQAB010000109.1:0-12498 GCA_035353695.1 Prolixibacteraceae bacterium | reverse complement strand
GCTGCCATCTTCGGCCCCGGAACCAGTGTAGCCACTGCCGGTAAGAAGATCATGGAGATCCTGCTGGAGATTTACGGAGAGTAATTCGATTCGTTTTAAAAAGAATCTAACTTGTCCAAAGTTTTAAACTTTGGACAAGTTGAAAATTCGTAAAATATTGAAGCCCCGCTGTCGGAAAGATGGCGGGGCTTTTGTTTGATTGCTTTTTAAATGATATTTTTTATCTTTGGTCTGATGAGTAGAATAGAGAAAATATGGATGCTCTTGCTTTCTGGTCGTTCCGATTCAAATTTTGAGTTTTCTGAACTTGTCCATTTATTGGATCGACTAGGTTTTGTGATGAGAATAAACGGTAGTCATCATATTTTCTTTAAAGGAGATGTTGAAGAAATAATAAATCTTCAACCCGATAAAAACAAAGCCAAGCCTTATCAGGTTAAACAAGTACGGAATCTGATTTTGAAATATGATTTAAAAATTGTTGGAGATGAATAATCATTTTAAATACGAGTTGATCATTTACTGGAGCGAAAAGGACAACTCTTTTATCGTAGAAGTTCCGGAGCTGCCGGGTTGTATGGCCGATGGGAAGAGCTACACTGAAGCGGTATTGAATGCAGATCTGGTTATCTCCGAATGGATAGAAACAGCCAGGTCGCTTAATCGCCCGATACCAGAACCGCGTGGCCGGCTTTTGTACGCGTAATTTGCAGAAGACGCGAATTAGCTAACACGGATCTTCGATTGCATTTGCGGTAAATACGGCGATTTCAAATCGCCGCACCCAAAACAATATTCAAGCCCCGCTGTCGGAAGATGGCGGGGCTTTTTGCTAATATTTTGTACCTTTGGGATTGTTGAATAAAACTGAAAATCATGCAAAATCAATTTGTCATTACCATCGATGAGCGGACTTCGAAGAAATTTGCACTTGATTTTCTTCGAAGTGTGAATTTTATAAAAAGCATTAGACCACAAATGGAAGAAATCCCTGAAATCGAAGAGGTGTCGCTAATGAGTGAAAATTCATTGAGTGAAGAATGGCTTTCAGAAGAGGATAAACGTTGGGATAAATTGTTGTAAAATGATGTACAAGCAGGGGGATCTGTGGTTGTTAATTTTCCTTTTTCAGATCTGACCAGCACAAAGAAACGACCTGCACTTATTGTGTCTAACCGGAAAGTCAATGATACGGGAGATTATCTTCTGGTGCAAATTACTTCCAAGAACATTTCAGACTCGCTTACATTCCCTCTAACAACAAAAAGTTTTGTTGATGGTCATGAATTGCCATTACAAAGTTATGTCCGTCTCCATAAAATATTTCTGCTCAATCAATCTTTGATTGCTGCAAAAATTACTGAATTAACCAATATTGAGGTTGGTTTGATTGTGGATGAGATAATCATGCTATTGGAATAATTCCAAGAATGAACAATCCGTATAAATACGAGTTGATCATTTACTGGAGCGAAAAGGACAACTCTTTTATCGTAGAAGTTCCGGAGCTGCCGGGTTGTATGGCCGATGGGAAGAGCTATGCTGAAGCGGTATCGAATGCAGATATGGTTATCTCCGAATGGATAGAAACAGCCCGGTCGCTTAATCGCCCGATTCCCGAACCGCGTGGCCGGCTTTTGTACGCGTAATTTGCAGGAGACGCGAATTAGCTAACACGGATCTTCGATTGCATTCGTGATAAATCTGGCGATTAAAAATCGCCGCACCCGAAACAATATTCAAGCCCCGCTATCGGAAAGATGGCGGGGCTTTTTGATTAGTTATTTTTGTAATATTGCCATTTCGTTCACAACCTGGAGTTGCTTTTCATCCAGTGTCATAAAACTTTTTCTTTCAAACCTACAAAACATTTCCCAATCAACCCATTAACCCAAACCTGATTTGTTTTTCTTATCTTTGAGTTATCTTTGCAGAAAATAATCACAAAATGAGCACGGTTGAATTACGGCATGTTATTTCAGAGCATCTGGAGCACATTGATGATGCCCCTTTTTTAAATGCACTGAAGAATATCCTGGAATCGAAGATTTCAAATGGAGTTTACATTTTAAGCGATGACCAAAAGTTGCGGATTGAATCGGCCCGCGATGAATTTAAGAACGGACAAACCATTTCGAACGAGGAACTGCAAGCTGAAATTGATCAATGGCTAAATTCAAAATAGAATGGTCGGTTGATGCAAGGCTCGATTTGTTCGATATTCTTGAATTCTTTCTGAAAAGAAATGGATCGTCGTCTTATAGCATAAAACTGAACAAGTCAATCAATAAAAATATTCAACACCTTTCTAAAAACCCATTTCTTGGTGTTCAAACTGATTATGAATCTGTCAGAGCATTGATTTTAGGGGAATTTCAAATTATTTATGAAATTATTGAGGATACAATATTGATAGTAATGGTTTGGGACTTGCGACGGAACCCTGAGGAAAAGCTTTTAGGGAGAAGAGTTCGTTAAAAATTAAAGCCATTTTTGTTACCCAATTCTTTACTTTTCAGCCTTTCGGGGGATGAAAGGGTGGGGAAGACCTCCAAATCTTTACTTTCGCGCAAAATTGGCGAATGGAAGCAAACAAAATCAAGGGGCATGTGGCCATGTTTACGGCCAATATTGCATGGGGGTTGATGGCTCCGCTGTCGAAAATGGCCATGTCGAACCCGGCTATCAGCTCATGGATTCTGGTGTCGTTCCGGGTTATCGGCGCGGCCATTGCCTTCTGGACAGCTTCCCTGTTTGTGAAGAATGAAAAGGTGCCCCGGCGCGATCTGTTGTTGCTGGCCGTAGCTTCGTTGCTGGGCATCATCATGAACCAGGGCGTTTTTATCCTGGGCATCTCGTACACCTCGCCCATTAACGCCTCGATTGTTACAACCACCCTTCCCATTGTGACCATGATCCTGGCGGCGCTTTACCTGAAAGAGCCAATTACCTGGCTTAAATTTGGCGGCATTGTGGTTGGTGCTTCCGGGGCGCTGCTGCTGATCCTTACCAGCCATTCGGCGGTAAATACTGCGGGCGACCACAACCTGCTGGGGATTGGGCTTTGTTTGTTCTCTCAGTTTTGTTATGCCACCTACTTTGTGTTGTTTAAGAAAACCATCAGCAAATACCAGCCGGTTACGCTCATGAAGTGGATGTTCCTGTTTGCTTCGATTATTTATCTGCCGCTGAATTTTCGGCAGTTGGTCTCAACCGACTTTAGCGCGGTTCCTATGAATATCTTATACGACATTGCCTTTATTGTGCTTGGCGGGACTTTTTTCGGTTACCTGATGATCCCCATCGGGCAGAAGAACCTGCGTCCCACGGTGGCAACCATGTACAACTACGTACAGCCGATTGTTGCTTCCATTGCGGCAGTCCTTTGGAATCTCGACACTTTTGGTTGGTACAAAATGGTGTCGGTTGTTCTGGTATTTGCCGGGGTTTACCTGGTGACGAGGAGCCGGGCGAGGCAAACAGAAGGGTAGACTCATTTCACCTTCTCAAACTCGCAATCTTTTAGGTTTATTTTCATCTCTACATCGGGCAGGAAATGGAGCTTGATCCCTTTGATGCTGCGCGAAGTGACTTCTTCCGGTGAATCTTTCCCTTCCGAGATTAATGTACCCGAGATGATGCCAATCCCATCGAGCTTTACCGATTTGCCCTGTTTGATCAGCTCCGGGATCAGCGAGGCAAGGTTGTAGAAGATAAGCATGGCGTCGGCGCTGGTGGCCGAGCTGCGTTGTTCCATACGCTGGGCAAGTTCCCTAAAATCGGCCAGTTCGCGTTTGCTGGCCACCGCATAATATTGGGGTGTTCCTCCGCCCTTTACGCCTGCTTCGGCACGTTGTGCCACCCGGTACCTGATTGCCATACTTCGATTTTTTAAAGGGTTATGAATGATTTTGTCAAAGCTTCCGTATCTTTTGAATCAATCATGAGGAAGCTCTCTTTCATATAACCGTATATTCTTTGATTTTGTTGCGCAACAGAGTGTTTTTTGTTGCGCAACAGAAAAGATTTTGTTGGGCAACAAAACTTCAACAAGTAAGCACCAGTAAACAGAAAGGAACTGAACCCGTTTATCCTTTATTCGTATCTACGCCAAAAATAGTGGCTATATTTTAAACATCTTAACCGCAAAGTCGCGGATGGCTTCAACGGTACCGTCAATACCCAGCACCGATGAGTTGATGCAAAGATGGTATGAATCGGCAGCTCCCCACACTTTATTGCTGTAATAGTTGTAATAGCTGGCCCTTTTCTTGTCGGTTTTTTCGATCAGGTCGGCAGCTTTGTTTTCCGGGATGTTTTGTTTCCGGATAATGCGTTTGATGCGGTCGTCCATATCGGCACTAATGAAGATGTTCAGGCAATGAGGGTGATCTTTGAGCACATAATCGGCACAGCGGCCAATAAAAACACACGACTGTTTCTGTGCAAGGTCGCTGATTACATCGCTCTGAAGTTTGAACAACGCTTCGTTGCTGAGGTAACTGTTGGAATACATCTCGTTTGAGAAGTTGTTGTGTGCTCCAAACAATCCACCTAAAAAGCTGAAACTTGTTTTCTCATCGGCTTTTTCAAAAAACTCTTTGCCCAGGCCGCTTTGTTCTGAAGCAAGCTGGATCAACTCTTTGTCGTAAAAAGAAAATTCCAGTGAAGCGGCCAGTTTTTCGCCAATTTCGCGGCCACCGCTTCCAAATTGCCGGCCAATGCTGATAATGAATTTCTCGTTCATAAGTATATACGGTTTAGTCAGTCAAATATATTAATTTTTTTTAACCGATTTCCGATAATGGGCAATCAACATGGTTGCTGCAATAACACTTGAAAGGATATCGGCAGCGGGGAAGCTATACCATACCCCAGTTACGCCAACAAATTGAGGTAAAATGATTAACCCGGGGAGCAAAAACAGAAGCTGTCGCGATAGCGACATAAAGATGGCTTTGTATGCCAGCCCAATGCTTTGGAAGAAATTGCCGGTAACCATTTGAAAGGCAATAATGGGGTAGAAGATGAAAACGATTCGCAGCCCCGGTATTGCCAGATCGATCAGGGTTTGGTCGTTGGTGAAGAGCGCGGCAACCGAATGGGGCATGATTTCACAAATGAGGAAACCAATGGTTGTAACACCGGTGGCCAGCAGGATGGTATATTTTAACACCTTGTTTACCCGTTCAATCTGTCCGGCGCCATAGTTGTAACCGGCAATGGGCTGCATCCCCTGGTTCAGGCCCATTACCACCATCACGAAAAGGAATGCCACGCGGTTTACGATTCCATACGCGCCCACTTCGAGGTCGCCGCCATATTTGATCAATCCTTTGTTCACCACAATCACAATGACACACGAAACGGCATTCATTAGAAAAGGTGCCAGCCCAATGGCCAGAGAGTCCTTTACGATCCGCTGTTTCAGTTTGAAAATTCCTTTTTGAAGATGGATGAAGTTCTCTTTGTTGCTGAACAACCTGATTTGCCAGAGCAACATGGTTGTTTGTGCAATAACGGTGGCAAGGGCGGCACCACTTATTCCCCAGTGGAACCCATAAATGAACAACGGAGCCAGAATCAGATTGATGATTACCGTCATGATGGTGGCAAACATCGATTTTTGCGGACTGCCCGAAGCTCTCAGAAGGGCATTCAACCCAAGGTAAAGGTGGGTAACCACATTCCCCAGCGAAATAACCACCATGTATTCGTGGGCATAAGGAAGCGTATCGGCGCTGGCACCAAAAAAACGGAGGATTGGATCGAGGAAAAGAAGAACCAAAACCGAATAGGTAATTCCCAGAATGAGGTTCAGCACAAAAACATTTCCCAGAATGTGGTTGGCCGATTTGTAATCTTTCTGCCCAAGCCGCAGCGACATTAAGGTGGAAGCCCCTACACCGACCAGCGAACCAAAGGCGGCACCAAGGTTCATGAGTGGGAAAGTGATTGCCAGTCCCGAGATGGCAAGGGATCCAACACCCTGTCCAATGAATATGCTGTCGATGATGTTGTAGAGCGAAGAGGCAGTCATCGCAATAACAGAAGGGATGGCATATTGAAGCAGCAATTTCCAAACATTTTCGGTGCCCAGGGCAATGGGTGATCCTTTGGTCTCCATGTATCTGTTTTTTATTTAATAATTTGTTTTTAAAAGGCGAATGAAACCGTTGAGGAAGGTCTGATCCATTGTATTTGCGACAAAATTACCACTGTTTTTTCAATAAGTCCAGTTAACGGAGGAACTTCGGACAAAACCGGACGATTAATTAATAAAATGAAAAAATCGCCGCTTAAAAATGTAACAATTCTTCTGTACGTTTACTAAATGTTCAAAACCACTTTGATGAAAGAAAAGAAAGAAGAACAGTTCAAAAGGATTGTTGAAGAAAATGGCGACCGAATCGTACGAATTTGTCGCTATTACAACTCCAATCTGGAAGATCAGAAGGATATGTACCAGGAGGTGCTGGTCAATATCTGGACCAGTCTTGACCGTTTCCGTGGCGATTCAAAAGAGAGTACCTGGGTTTATCGGATTGCGGTGAATACGTCGCTAAGTTTTAAAGGGAAGACCTATAAGCACCTGAAACTGATTGTCGACAAGGACGTGGAGAACCTGAATGTGCTGTTCGATGAGGATGAAAGGACCCTGAAGCTGGATTTTGAAACCCATCTCGAAGCGTTGCAGGTACAGCTTAACCTCCTGTCGGTAATCGACAAAGCGATGATTTCATTGATGCTGGAAGGGCTTTCGACCCGGGAGATTGCCGATGTAATTGGATTGACGGAAACCAATGTGAGGGTTAAGATTCACCGGATTAAAGAACAACTTAGGGAACAGATCACAACGAATTTTAAAAAGTAAAAGCCATGAAAAAACTTAAAAATATCAATCCGTTTACCGATACGGAACAATTCATTACCGGATTGAAGAAGGAGGATACCCGGAACTTGCGCTTGACACGCCGTTTTCAGTGGATCATGTGGGCTTTTGTCCTCTTGTATGGAACCTTTTTTCTCATCATTCCCGCCAAGGACATAATTTTAACCCAACGGTTGGGCGGTTTGTCCGATGCGCTTGCATTTGCTGTTTTTGCACTGGTCTTCAGAAAGCTGTACCTCGATTACCGTTCGGTCGATTATGGGGTTTCAACGGTTGAAATGTTGAAACAGACCATCATCCGTTACCATATTTTTCACCGGAAAATTTTGTTGATTATTCCGCCCATTTTATTGGTCGATTTGGGGACGGTATTGTTGAAATATGATCCGGCAAAAGCGGAGAACCTTTCTTCAATTATTGTAGAATCGCAGATCCTTCTGTTTTCGTCGCTTGGAGTGGGTTTATTTATTGGTTATTTCATCTGGCGCAAACGGCAGAAACCTCTTCGTGATGCTGCGAAGGCAATGCTAAAAGAGATCGAATCATAAAAGAGAAAGCCGGTTTTAGCCGGCTTTCCTTTTTTTAAGAGATGATATGAAAAGTGGGTTTGAAATCATTTCTTGAAAAGAAGTTTCCGGTTGGCTACTCCCATTCGGTAATAGTAATATACGATGGTAATACCCATGTAAATGGCAGCCTGTAAATAAAGCATCCACATCTCGTGTTTGATGCCAGCCAGTCCAACGCCCATGTTCCGAAGTCGGTAATAGGCCGGGACCAGTGTGCTTCCCGGTAATAATTTCGAAACGGTTACCAACCAATCCGGAATGGAAGCCGTTGGCCATGAAACGCCGGTTACAAACAACGCAATGGGCGACAGAAAGACCATAAAGGTAATTGCTGATTCGCGGTGATGGAAAAGTGTCGAAATGCCAATCCCCAGAAAGATGACTGCAACAAGGAACGGGAACACCAGCATCAGTACATGCAGGAAATTGGCTTTGTCGGTATACCCAAACCAATGGTAAACCATAACCAGCGTAAAAGCAATATTTAACAACGAAGTGGCAAAGTAAGCGCCTGCTTTCCCTAAAAGATGGGGGATAATCTCATGCTTCCGGTCTTTGGGATCCAGAATAAATGGCGATTTTTTCGATTCGGAAAACGAACCGCCCATCAACCCGATGGCAATCAGCAAGGTTTGCTGGATGACAATGAGCATAATCACCGGCATGACAAACGAACCATAACTGGTCCCGGGATTATACAGGATGTGCGATTGGGGATCGAGAGGGGAGTTACTTACCAGAGCCTGCCGGTATTCCTGCCCCGAGGCCATGTATTTCTTTACCGAGATACCCGCGCTGAAATAGGTGTTGGTGTAGGAGACGGCCATCATTTCGTTTCGGTATTTCAAGAAGTAGGCGGCATCGGCGTAAAGCGATACTTCGCCCTGCTCGCCGCTCAACAGTTTCTTCTGAAACCCTTCGGGAATGAAAACAACCCCGTCGATTTTTTTATTCTTTAGCAGCGTTTCGGCTTCTTTCAGATCGGATGGATAAACGGAAATATTCATTTCAGCCGAAGCATCGAGCATTTGCGCATACTTCTGGCTCGAAGCGGTATGATCCTGATCGACCAGGGCAATGGGCATATCGGTGAGGGTTCCTTTCATATACACAATTGAGTAGATGACCGGATAGACAACTACGGCAATGAATAAGATAAGAATAGCCCCGCTGTCGGTAAATATGGATTTCAGCTCAAGGATAAAATGCTTCTGCATCAAATCGAGGCCTCTGGAAATATATTGAAATACTTTTTTCATCCTATTCTTTTCATTTGGTTTAAGCCTTGCCCCAATACCGTTTGTCGGTAAGGTATTTTTTGTACGAAGGCAAAAATGCCAGGGAAACGACCTGGAACACCAGTAACCAGCCGATATATACCATCGAGTTCTTCACGGGTGCATTGTAGAGCGATTGGTCGATGTAGAGCTGTTCCCACCAGGTAAGCGGGAAGATGGATGTGAACCATCGGGCGATCAGGGGCATCCCTTCCATTGGGAAAGTTAAGCCACAGAGAGTCATGCCAATCATGGAATAACCACTGCCAAGCGACAGGGCAAACCGGAGGTTGTTGGTTAAACCGACAAAGATGATTCCCATGAGCTGGCAGGTGACAATGGCTACAACTTGTCCGCTGAACAATACCAGCGGGTTTCCGTTTAACGGGGCGCCCAGTATTTTGTACATCGTTAAATCGATGAGCATGGCCAGTCCCGCAAATATGATGGTGAACGGAGCCAGCTTGCCCAGTACCGCCATACGCACACTTCGGTTGCTGCACATCAGCAGCTCGTGGCCTGTACCTCTTTTTAACTCAATTCCCAGTGAATAGATCGAGCTCAGCAGCGCAAACAGAAAAAGCATCAAATGCATCAGCGCCGAGTTCAAAAAGAAATTGTAGTTAAGGAACGGGTTAAACAGGGTGTGCTGGTCAATCTTTACCGGAACAATCCGGTTCATGGCTTGTTTTTCGGTGAGGCCCGAAGCCATTAGCTTTTTTAGCTGAATTCCCCCTGAAATTGTTCGGATGGTCGTTAGTAATGACCGTTGAAGGAGCCCGGCTTTTAAAACATTGGTCCCGTTGATAAAGATGGGTATCGGAGCTTCGGCTCCCGACAAGACAGACTTTTCCGTGCCTTCGAGAATCTGGATAATGGCATCGACCTCGGCACGTTCCATTGCTTCCCTGGCCTGGAACATGTCGGGGGAATGCAACGTTATAGCCACCTCTGAAGATGCTTCAATGTTGTTTTCAATTTTTATCGAAAGCGAAGACTGATCCTGGTTAACGATTGCCACCGGGATCTCTTTGACAACTCCTTTCTGAAAAATGAAGAAGAGGATCGCAAAAGCAATCACCGGGCCGGTAAAAAGCATGAACCGATAGGCTGGGTTTTTCCGGATGTGGTCGGCTTCGCGGACAAAAACAGTGAGCAGAGGAGATTTTATTCTCGCCATTTTTTAATTATTTTTTCGGAATGGTAACGATTACAGTCATTCCTGGTCTCAGTCCATCGATTTTCGAAACCGGACGAGCTTCAATCTGGAACGATTTTAGATCGAAATCGCCCGATGTCTTTGTGGCATTCCAGCGGGCAAAGTCACCGGCCGCACTCACATATGTTACGTTGAAATCGAACACCTTGTTGCCCATTCCCGGAAGGGCTGCTTTGAATGTTTTTCCCATCTGGAATTCATTGAGTAAATCTTCGCGGATGAAGAATGTCACCCAGGTATCGGACAGGTCATAGATGGTTACCACCGGGAATCCGGTAGGCACTAATTCACCCTTTTCAATGTTGATACCTGAAACTTCGCCCGAGATGAGCGCATTGATTGACGTTTCTTTCAGATACGATTCTACTTCGGCAATGGCGCCTTCGGCCTGTTCAACAAGCGCGGCGGCGGCGGCTTTATCTTCGTTACGGGCGCCGTTTTTTGCTTTTTCCCAAACCGCTTTTGCGGCATTGGATGTTTCGCGGGCAGCTTTCATCTGGGTTTCGGCTTCGTCGCGGTTTTGTTCCGGAACCACTCCGTCGTTAAACAGGTTTTGTACCCTTTTGTACGTTTTTTCAGCCAGTTGGGCCGCTGCTTCTGCTTTGATATACGTGCTGTAAGCAGCTTCGATATCCTCTTTCTGGGCACCGTTGTATGCTTTCTGCTTTTGGGCGCTGGCCGCTTGCTTCAAGGCATTGACCTGAGCCAGTTTTGCATCAATTTCGGGACTTGAGATGGTGAAAATCAGGTCACCTTTCGTTACCTGTTGTCCCCGTTTTACTGCAATGCTGTCGATTCGCCCGGGAACTTTCGACGATATTTTTACCTGCGTGGCTTCCACTTCGCCCTGAACAACCAGGGGCTCTTTCTTTAATAACAGGATAAATGTATAAATGATGAATGCTGCGATTGCAACAAGTATAACCAGTGTGGTTAATCTTTTCTTATTTGTCATGTTGTTATGAATTAATTCAGTGATTCAATAATTGTGTTTTCTCCGGCGTAATAGGTTAGGAATTGTTCCGGAATACCGGACGTTTGGAGCAGCGTAGCCAGTGTGGTGTCGTAGTCGTAGAACACTTTCAGCCGGAGCAATTTAACCTGGGCAACTTTGTTGTGTGCATCGACAACCGTTGTGGATGTGGCAAAGCCCTGCGCAAATGCTTTCTCGGTACTGGTGCAGTATTCGGTGGCCAGCTCCAGTGTTTTGTCCAGTTCGGCTACCTGCTCAAGGAGCATCGATAATTGCTGATGGAGTTTGATAATGTAGGTAGTCAGGTCGCTGTGGGCTTTCTCCCTTGCCTCGTTCACCTGTTCCTTCATCTCTTTCGATTTTTTTACTTCGTTTACCCGGGCTAACCCGTCGAAAAGGGTCCATTTCAAACCTACCCCAACCACCCAGTCGGGAGTGTAATCCGATTTGTTGTAATCGGCCAGGGTGTAAGTGCCGAAAAGCGCGGCAGAAGGAAGGTAATCCCCCTTGCTGACTTTCTCTTTGATATCAACCAGTTCGCCTTTGTTTTCAAGCTGATTGAGTTTTGGGTTTGACTCAAATGCATTTTTTATAAAGTAATTGGCGTCGGGCAGGTTTTTGTTGATGAAAAGATGGCTGGCCGGGTTGAGGCTGTCGCAGTTGTCGACAGCTAGTGTTGAGGTAAGCCCCTGTTTCAGTATTTCAATGGTACTGCCTGCCGCTTTGAGTTCACGGTCGGCATCCGACAATGCAACGGCTGAGTTGAGCAGTTCAACTTTGGCAATCATTCCTTCATCAAATTTCTTTTGGGCTTCGAAGTGATGGCGGGTCATGGCTTCATCTACCTGCTGCCTCACTTTTTGTGCCTGTAATCCCAGAGCCAGTCCATAGTACCTGGTAACCAGCTCAGAAAGTAGTTCACCTTCCACATTGCGGAGTTCTTCCTTGCTCATTTCGATCTCAACCTTTGCGGCTTTGTTTGCCGCATAGATTTTTCCACCGGTGAAAAGAGGCCAGGCAAGATCGGCATTGACGGTGGCAAAATTCTTTTCCTGGATCATTTTATCCCATTCGGCATTCGAAATGGTGTTAGCTCCTTCCAGTAATTTTTGCCTTACTGCGGCTGTGCTAACATTGTCTGGCAGTACCGGGACAATTTTGTTCGTTGTAGGATCGGGATTGGGAACACCGCTGAAAACACCATAGTTTCCCAATGAGGAATAGAGCGGTAAGATGGCATCGCGTACGGGTGTCAAATCCAGATGAAGAGGATCGGACATTGATACGGCGGTTGCATTCACCATCACCTGTGGCATATACAGCCCCCGTTTGATGGCTTTGTCTGCTTCTTTTTCCCGTATTTGATGCTCTGTTTGCATCAATGCGGGGTTATTGCTTTTCATCAGCAGCATGGCTTCGTCGAACGAAAGTGTTTTTTCACTTTTCTGTGCCATTGTGGTTGTTGACAAAGCCAGCATGAATAGTAGCAAACTTGTAATAAATCTTTCTTTTCTCATGTTTAATTATCTATTCTTTATCAAAACTTTCTGAATAATGTAAAGCATGTG
>DAOQAB010000108.1:7001-12673 GCA_035353695.1 Prolixibacteraceae bacterium | reverse complement strand
GCCATCCTCAACTGGCTCGAAGGCTGGAGTGGCTATGCTTTTAACAGCAGCGCTGCTTACACCTACTATTCAAAAGCGAACCATACGACCATTGATGCTCCGGTAAAAGTACGGCGCGACCATTGCTCGGCATTTGTTGCAACCGGAAAGTACACCACCGATGGCAAACCCGTGATGTTTCACAATACGTTCACCGTGTTTGAAACGTGTGGTTATGCAAATGTAATAACAACCATCACGCCCGACGATGGACATAAATTCACCATGCAAACCCAAATCGGATACGTGCATTCCATGGCCGACTTCTACATTGTTCAGGTCGGAGATGGCGAGAACGACCGTGTGGCCATAACCGAAACAACCATTGGCGGGTTTAATCAATATAACTCGAAAGGAATACCGGAATTCGACCGCATACGCCGTGCGGTACAGCATTTCACTTCCATAAATAGCGAAAACGATGCAACCTCATTTGTGAACATCATGCGCACAGGCGAAAGTGGCGATTATGCCAACACCTGGATGCTTGCCGATTACCGTGATAATTCCATTTGGGAATTTGAAGAGGGATTGGCATTTTTTAATGTAACCTGCAAACTGGCCACCGACGACAAACCCTATTTCTTTGGAGCGAATTATCCAAAGTATCCGCCCATTAAGAATCTGGAATGCTCTAACGATGGGGGCGAAGATATCCGCCGGCACCAGGGCGCACGACGGGTTCATCTGCCCCGGTTGATTGAAAAACAGGGTATTTCCGGGAAGATTAATCTTGAAACCGGACGTGAAATCATCGCTGATCACTACGATACTTACAACGATTGTGAAACAGAAGGGAACAGCCGTACCGTTTGTTCGCACTACAACCTCGACAAACGGGAATACATGTCCGATCCATCACGTCCCAAGCCTTTTCAACCCCGTGGCGCCATCGATGGAATGGGGATTGATGCAACGCTGGCAACGAGTTTGCAGCTCAACGCTCGCTGGGGTAGCAGTTGTGGTACCGCCTGGAATGCGGAAGAGTTTTTAGCCGAACATCCACAGTTTGAAGACTTGAGACCATTTCTGCACGATCGGCCATCATGTCCCTGGACCGTGCTTCCGGTAGTAAGTTAAATGGATTAACAGATGCAACTTTTAGCCAATTGTTATAGGCCAATCCCGGAAGCCTTCGGGAAGCCTATAACAATTGTGAATGAACAACAAAAGGTTTGAGAGATGTATGCACAAGTAAACAAATCAAAAACGGATGCTTTACCATCTAAAAAGGGTTTCGGAAAACCTATATTAAAAACATTGCCTGCGAGAATTAACAGGCCACTTATGGGTAAAATAAATGCAAATCAAAATACCAACCAGATGATTCAAAAGATGGCAGACAACAGCCCTCAGGTAAAAGCTCAGGATAAATTGAAGCAAATCATTCAGGGTTCTGACAATACAGAACAATCCATCCAAAGAAAAGCGCTGGGTGTTCTTGGCGGTTACACAGTCGACGACACAAAGTATGCGAACGGTAATTGGGCAACGATAAAGACCCATGTAGCCGGGGAGTGGGATAAGTCAAATACTTCAAAACCGACTGGTGGTCATATCTTGAATGAAATGACTGCAAAATGGGGGCAAGCCTATGCCAATAAGGAGAATAAACGCAATGCTACAACCAACGCATCGGGAGTATATTTTACCGGAGCCATTCCCAATGCAAGGAAGATTGTTGGCGATACCTTCGACTATTTTTTGGTTGATTACTCCGATACCTCAAATAAGAAACAGTCAAAAACCAAAACGAGTTCTTTTTGGCCAACAAGTTGGGATACATCTAACTTGGGAAATGTGTTGGCCGATTCATATAAAACCAACACAAACGATACATATGCCAGCAAAGCAGAAGTATCGTATTGGTTTACATGGGATTCACTTGGGGATGACACTGCTTACCCGCTTGCCCGCTATAAGGAAATGACATAGTAATTCTTATTCCAGGCAAAATTTGCGGAGAATGAATAGTCCTTGAATAAAACAGAATAATACGACATCTCTTGAACAAGGCACTCCCAACAGGAGAAACAGAGCAAACAATTACCTTCTCATTCACCTTTAAAACCATCAACTATGCCATTTATTAAGATTTCAACTCTGCCCAACACGCTCGATAAAGCAACCATCATGAAAAATGTTGAAAATGCGTTGTACACCGCCGTGTTTGAAGGAAAACAACTGATGCCCCCCAATATGGCCACCTGTATGTGGCAAACCATGGATGGTGTGGTACACAAGTTGGAACCACATACGGAGTTCGACCCACAAGCCATTGAAGTACCCGTCTTCGTCGATTTGTATGTCAACACCATCTTCAGCGAGGCAAAACTGAAGACCATAATGGAAATCATTGGCCGGGAACTAAGTGCAGGAACAGGGATCGACCCCAACTATGTGTTTATCCAAACCCACGTAGGCCGGGCCGGGTACATCTTTATTAACGGCGAAGTGTGGAAAGGTTGATACCCGAAACGAATAACCCTCTCTCCTACTCGTTTGCAACGAGGAGGGGTTAACCGCAACTCGTCAACCACAAAGAGAAACCACCCCCAACTTCACACCAATCCTTTAACCAACTCAACAAACCGACCTTCCAAACCATTAAAAAAAGAGAAACCGCCACACACCGAAATCCAAAAAACACGGAGCAACAGCCGGTAGCCGGCCAGCGTTCCTGAGGCCGTTTGCCCACCTCACCGCCCAAGGGCAACGGTGGAAACTGTAAACCACCCTAAAAACGAACCTGTCCCGCACAGGTTAAGTATGCGGGGGCGTACACCCGAAAAGCCTTACGAGTAAGGAAAGAAATATAATGACTGAATTATGGCAAATACAATTCAAGTAACAAAATGCGACAACGAGCTTATCATTCTCGCATTTCAAGAGGGAGTTAGCTATGAGCTATGCAGAATTTTGAGCGGCAACAATTTGCCCGTGTCGGTTAGCATTAGCATTGTTGCAGATACCTATGCCGGAACACAGGTTTTTAATGGCGTTAATAATGCTTTAAATGTAAATACGATTATTAGCTTACCTAAAGGAAAATACAGTCTCCTGTTGGTAGGCATCGATTGGGGAAGTTTACAACAGTTTAATGTTAATGTAAATGGTACTATATACGATTTGGGACCTAGCACTACTGGCGAAGGTACTGTATGGTGTCCTGGTCCTATTGCATTTGCAGTGTAAAACACTAGACGGTTAAACCTGATTGTTTCAACCTTTTTTGCACTTACAATTTCCCTCGTCACAACAGGCTCCCTTGTTTGTTGCGAGGGATTTACAGCATTCCGAACTTACCTGCCAACAAAAATAAACCACCCCCAACCTCACAACAACCTTTAACCAATCCTTTAACCAACTCAACAAACCAACCATCCAAACAACCTAAAAAAAGAGAAACCGCCACACAGCAAAATCCCAAAACACGGAGCAACAGCCGGTAGCCGGCCAGCACTCCTGAGGCCGTTTGCCCACCTCACCACCCAAGGGCAACGGTGGAAACTGTAAACCACCCTAAAAACGAACCGGTCCCGCAAAGGTTAAGTATGCGGGGGCGCACACCCGAAAAGCCTTACGAATAGGGAAATACTTTAATAACAAATCAATTATGACAACTCATGCAGACTTCATAGCAGATATTTATCCTGCCAAAGGAACCATTGGAAACGTAGGAATGCCCGGAGCACCCATCGTCCATTTCGATTTGATCGTTGTACCATCACAGCACAAAGTAACTGGTTACGTTCACATTACCCAGGCTGTTTTACACGGAAACTATAGTGGTGAAGTCACTGGATCCATTTATGCAACCGGAATACCTCCTTTTACCAAAATTGTCGGCTTTTCCGGAATGGTTCATTGCGACGACGACAATTCTCTCGTATTACTTCCATTCCAGGCAAGCATGGCCATCAACAATGCCTGGGAAGGTAAAGGCGGATTCAGCTACGGTAACGTTCACGTAGAAGATGTTCCGGTAAAACCCATTAAAAAATAACTAACTTTTCAACTCAGTGTTTCTGTTAAGGAACACTGAGTTTTCTTCACTCTTTGAAGATCGGAAACGGCCCAAAACCGAACCAACCTCACCCATTCCGCCCTGCGGATCCCAAAATCACCTGTTCAATCTAAAAAAGGAGGGCACCCACGAATGAACCGTAAACTACGGAGCTGTGGCCGGAAGCCGGTTGCTGCTCCTGGGGCTGTTGGCACGCCCCACTCATCGTGCAACGGTGGAAACAGCAAACCACCCCTAAAAAACGAACCTCTGCATGGAGCCACCTGCAGAGAATAACCTTTCGATATAGAAACTCTAAACTTTTATCAATATGAAAAACATCTTAAAAGCATGGTTAAAGAAAAACCCGTTAACCCCCGATCCCAACGACTACACCGCTACCGTGGTTAGCAGCGGCAGTGTGGGGGTCGAACAGATCATCGACGAAATCGTCAGCGATGGTACCGAGCTCAAGCGCGAAACCATCCTCAACATCGTAACCCGCTTCAACAACAAAGCGGCCGACCTGGCGCTGTCGGGCTACAACGTGAACACCGGTCTGGTGTACATGCGCCCCATCATCAAAGGAGCGTTCTATGGCAAAACCTGGGACCCGGCCGTAAATTCGGTCTATGTGTCGATTACCCAGGGCATCGAGTTGCGCGAAGCGGTGGCCGAAACCACGGTCGAGATCCTGGGTATCCAGTCCGACCCGATCGAGATCCTGAGCGTAACCGATCAAACCACCGGTAAAACCGACGGCACCCTCACCAAGGGGCGCAATGCCGAACTGAAAGGCTCGTACCTGAAGATTGCCGGCGATAACGAAGCGTGCGGCATCTCGTTTACCAACACCGCCACACAGGAGGTCACCAAACTGGCGGCCACCGACATGGTGCTCAACGAACCTTCGCGGCTGCTCATCTTTGTGCCCGCCACCCTGGTTGCCGGCGAATACGAACTGACCGTGACCACACAATACAGCGGGAGCACCCGGCTATTGACCCAACCACGGTCGGCCAGCTTCGGTTCGCCCATTGTGATTGCCTGACCCCTTTTGCCTGTATAAGGTGAACCCTCAACGCTGTCGGTTCACCTTATGCACCGGCTATCGATCACCTTATGCAGGAGCTATCGGCTACCTTATGCAGGGGCAACGTGTTGCCTTATGCACATTCTTTCTTCCTGCCCAGGGAAGAAACCAAAACACTTCAATAGAAACATCATAGGATAATTAAAAAAAGAAGATGTACGAACGAGCAGAGAAACCCAAACAGAAGAACAGAGTAATCGAAAAGGTGTCAGCCCCCGGGAAGGAAGAGAGCAAACCGGTGTCACAAATAGCGGACAACCGTTTCCCGAATAAGGCCGCGGCACAACTTAAAACGACCATTAATTATACAACCGGTACGGTCGATTATTATACAAGTCCAAATGCCAATAACAATATAGGCACTCAGACGGTAGGGAAAAAAGTAGAAGCAACCCTCGATCCCGAAAAACCCCTAAAAGGATCGGCAACGGGCGATCCTCAGAAGAGTTTCAATCAGGCTATCAGGGCTTATTTTGCCAACGAATCGATGGTCCGGGGACACCTCCTGAACCATGACCTTGGAGGGTATGGGGT
>DAOQAB010000108.1:0-6901 GCA_035353695.1 Prolixibacteraceae bacterium | reverse complement strand
GTTAATTCCACGCCCAAACACAGTGGGCCGAAAAGAGCGTCGGCAATGCGGACAAGTGCCGTTGATAAAAACACCCAATCTGAACCCAAAGGTTTTAAATACACGGCCGGGTTAAATGATTGGAAACATGGCAGCAGAAAAGGAAAAGAAGACTGGGATAAACGGGTAAATAAGGGGAAAATGACCGGCACCGAAGTTTCATCGTCAATGGATTTAGATGAAAACGTGATAGCAGATGCCTTTGGCGAATTTATCGACAATTATGAATATGACTATGACGAGCCATTCCTCATCGATGATGGTGGAAAATATGACGAAGTAGATGCCAGCATTGCATTTGATACAGCGTATCGTAAAAAGAATGGAATGCCTTCTTTTAAAGAGTTTGAAAACGAATATTAATAATCTGATGTCGTTTAGTTAAGTCTTACGGCCTTAAAGCCTCAACACGGGGCAAAATGCCCTGTGTGAATTGCCTAACCAATTTATAAAACCATGGAGTTCTCTCCACAATAAACCAAAAATCTATAAAATGAAACACGTAAAATACCGCGTAGGCCGGTGGTTGCCTTCCGATAAAAAATTCCTTTTACAGTGGATCAATTCGAAGATGGAATACAGCACCCGTATGAACCTTCCATTACGCGAATCGGTACAAGAGCTGTACAATGCCATCTATGCCGACCCCATCCTTTACATGGGATTCACCAGCATGTACGATCAAATTCCTCAAGGGTACAACGAACCGGTGAAGAATTTTGAAAACATGTTGATGCTGATAAATCAGATACTCAACGAAGCGCCATGTTTTAGTGTAGTCGAAAACCAGGTCGGGCTGGTGGGTTTTCCCATTAATGCCATTCTCGACTGGGCCATGGGTACCCAGGGCGGATACCTTACCTTTCTGCACCCGGTAGTCAACCAAAAGCTTGAAGTCATACTGAACGAATGGAAAGATTTCTTAAGTTCTGAAGCTTCGTGTTACGTACTAACCAACGGGCCTGTTGTTCAGCCACTACCCGATTATCAAAACCCGATAGGCTGGTTCTCGCCCGAAGCGCTTGAAGCCATGGCCGACATGGATCCGATGCGGGGAATTACCAGCCCGGTCGATCCGTTGGAAAACTTCAAATACAATTTTAAGTACGACCCCAATCAGCCACACTATGGCTATACCAGCTGGGACGATTTCTTCACCCGTGAGTTCAACCCCAATGTGAGGAACATCAGCGACGAAGATGCCAGTTCCGACGTCATTGTAAACGCCTGCGAATCGGCTCCCTACAACTGTGTGACCGATGCCAGCAGGAAAGACTCCTTCTGGATGAAAGGTCAGCCTTATTCCCTGGTCGACATAATGGATCACCATCCTCTCGCCGATGAATTTGGCAACGGTAGCACCGTTTATCAGGCCTTTTTGTGCGCCAAGACGTATCACCGCTGGAATTCACCGGTCGATGGCACAGTAGTTGCCATTCGAAACGTTCCCGGAACCTATTATGCCGAAGCTCCAGTCGAAGGCTACGACCCTGCCGGTCCGAACGATTCGCAGGGGTATATTACCGAACTGGCCGCCCGGGCGCTGGTATTTATACAGGCTGACAACGAAAAAATCGGGCTTATGTGCTTTGTAGCCGTAGGCATGGCCGAAGTTTCGAGTTGTGAAGTCACTGCAACAGAAGGTCAGCACCTCTGCAAAGGCGATCCACTGGGAACATTCCATTTCGGGGGTTCAACCCATTGCCTCATCTTCAGGCCGGGCGTGGAAATCGAATTCGATTTCCACGGGCAGACCCCAAGCTTATTTACCAGCAACATCCCGGTAAAAGCCCGGATCGGAGTGGTGCAATAATGACGATAACCAATTTAAGCAAGAACTTCACACTCGAAGAGCTAACCCGCACCACCTCCGGGTTAGCGAACATTCCAACCGACGCCGAAGTGGCAAGGTTAACCGATTTGGTCACGAAGGTGCTGCAACCTGTTCGCGACATTTTAGGCAAGCCCATCAAAATAAACTCGGGCTTCAGGTCGTTGGCCGTAAACAATGAAGTATTGCGCATGAAGAAGGTGAATGGCAAGAGCACCTATGTTGCCATGTAATATCCAACAGCTATTGAAACCGTTAAAATCACACCACATACATTACCAAACCACGAACCGGAGAAACCGAAAACCGAAAGAGTAGGTACAATTCTTTAAATCTCCAGTTATGATTATTTCAATGCAAGGCAACTGGACTGTTGCCGTCAAAATGAAAAGCGCAGTATTTCCACAACGTTTTATCATCAGTGGAGCTGCTTCCGGAAACGGAACCTACAATGGGCTAACGAGTACCCCTGCGGTAAATGTAGTTGGCACCCATTGGTCAATCTCTATCCAACACGATCCGGGAACCGGGTTCCGTGCTTCGGATACACGGATCAAATTCCCGGTATCCGAAAGTGG
Source organism: Prolixibacteraceae bacterium (assembly GCA_035353695.1). GTDB lineage: Bacteria > Bacteroidota > Bacteroidia > Bacteroidales > Prolixibacteraceae > CAYMTR01. The sequence continues at coordinate 4,453 of DAOQAB010000108.1, read as the reverse complement.
CAACTATTCGTTCGATATCGAATCAAACGACACCGGCCGGGACCGTGATTTCAACGACCTGGTACTCACCTGTACCACATCGGCTTCATCGGATGATTTCATCATCTATGGAAATGTAAAATCGTACATGAAGCCGTGTTTTTATAACCCATGCTTCCCTTTCCTGGTCATCGACACCCGAGATTCGCTTGTCGCTGCCCTAAAAGACAAAGCAATATTCAATGCGCTAAAAGAGCTCTATCCCGAGCGGTTTATCACTCCGGTGGGCATTCCAAACCCGCCCGATCCGGAACCCTTCATCCCAATGATCGTAAATCCTGGCGACCGGCAAATCCCGCTGAAGAATGGGAGCATCTATCTGAGGAATAAAAAATCGACTGTCCGGAAAGCCGACACCAGAATCAAATCGGTCAACGAGATAAAGGGCTCTTCCTACACTTTTCTGAAAAATGTGGTTCAGGCCGATGCCGTTGAGTTAAGCCGGAAATATGGCTTCGATAAAAAGGCAATTGTATCCATCATCGACCGCATCCCACGTCTCTGTCGTACCGAGAATGTACCTTTCGAAACCTTATGTTTTCAGGAATACGACCGAACATTCAGTGAAATGAGTGGCAATCCCTATTCCGGGCTGGGCAACCGCACCGAATTGGGTTATGCCATTACCGACATGAACGGGAATTACATCTTCCGTTTTAAACGATCGGAATTAGAGCAAGTCAATGAAGTACTGTACGATATTGCTCCGGATGAAGATGCGTATGTTCAATATCACCCCGATTTACTGGTAAGGATACCCGATCCCAGTAGCTCCGCGGTGCTGTATGAAAGCGCACCCTATTTCAATGTTCCAAATTTGAAACGAATCAACCTCTGTTTTCCAAAGTCGGTATTAATTGGCACAAGAGTTTGCATGACCGAAGGGGCAAATCTTATCGAATACATTGGGAATATTGCCATTGGCGGTGCACAGAACACCACCAATGTTCCGCAACCGAGAGACACGGCATTAAACCATTTAAAGGTCGATGGGAGAATAACAGCCCACGACACTACCGGCCCAACCATTGATTGTGGTTGCTGGGTTGGCCGGGTAGATCTGAGAGGATGTCTGAACGATCCCATGGTAAAATGGTATACCATCCGTTATGGCAAGGTTGCCGGGGAATGGAACTTTGTTTCACAGGAATACCATCACCAGCGGGTGTCGAATACCGACACAACGAATCCGGCAACCAAAGTAGGACCTTTCACCCAGAATTTAAAAGTCGACGGGGAGGCTGCCCAACCAGTGCCTGCCTACAAGAACATTCAGGGAGAGAATTATTACGGGAGCGGAGACTGGTATCCCGCCAACATCGACATCCTAAACCAGCTGAGTACCTCCATTTATGAAGCAGGAGATCCCGGCACGGTTCATTTCAGGGTCGATGCCTACAACGAAGCCGGAGATCGTATGACATCCGACATGATCTCCCTCTATATCGACAATAGCAACGTCGATTACCTGCTGCAGGATGCTTACTTCAGCACATCGGTTGCCAACGACTGTGTACTGTTCGCTTTAACCGACAGCGAAATGAAACTGCCGTTGAATGTATTCTTTAAAGCAAACGAGCTGAACGGGTTCCTGAGTTACTATAAAGTGTATATGGGCAAAGGGAAACACAACACGCTGTTTGACACCACCGATTCTCCTCATGGAAGAGCATACGGAGTGTACATTCCCTCCACCGGCGACACTTGTAACGAATACTTCGGTTCGGCAAATGAAGCTTCGATGAATATGGGGGTGGTAGAGGTCGAACTTACCCCCTTATCGCCCAATGGCTGGCTGGAACCAGACCAGAGCTTCTGCACCTTCACCGTTAATCTTACCTGGCTGAAGAGGGGCACCAACGGATATGGTAACTGTGTGGCTCAGGGACCGGTACAATTTGTTTTCGGAATAAAAAGAGTATAACGAGTGGATTGGTTCCTGTTAGTTATTTCGATCCTGGCAGTGTGGCGTATTACCCACCTGCTGCAAGCTGAAGATGGTCCATGGGATGTGATTTTCAGAATCCGGAAAGCCGTAGGCAACGGGTTCTGGGGTTCGCTCATGGACTGTTTTTACTGCCTCTCGATATGGATTGCCCTGCCTTTTGGAATCCTGCTAGGCAATTCTATTTTGAATAGCTTCATCCTTTGGATGGCAATTTCGGGAGGCGCAATCTTATTACAACGTTTTTCAACCTGTAAAAATAACGAGCCATGAGTTGTTGTGGAAAGAAGAGAGAATCACTAAATTACACCTTCGAAAAACCGGAGGATCGTCTGACCGAACCCCGGACAATCGACAGGAATAATTTTCAGAAAAGCGAACCGGGGGAAAAACGGTTTCGATACACCGGCACCCAATCGTTGAGTATAAAAAGCTTCTCGAACCGAAGAAAATACCATTTTTCGGTGGAATCACCCATTCAAGTTGTACTCGGCGAAGATGTTGCCATGATGAGGGGATACACGGAACTAAAAGAATTAGAGAATTAAAATGATTATCGTTAAAACAGAACCGATATGTATACACATGCTGAAAAAATAAACAAAGGACAAAGCCGGGCTGTTGCAAATACTGCAAACAAGGCAAAACCAACTACAGTCCAACTATCGTTCAATGGATTATCAAGCAAAAGTGGCTTTCTTAGTCCAATTACGGGTATAGGTCAATTAATGGGCTATATACGAACAAGGCCTCTTGGTCAAAAACCGGGTAAAACCGGCAAAGATTGGGGGATAGGATTCGGAAATCTGAAGATTAGACATTCCCACCTTACTTTCGATAACAACCACGATCTGCCCACTGTTGGAAATTCAGATAATGTAGGATTTCACCCAGGAGGCCTGTTTTCTGAAAATTGGGGAGCCATGGGCTATACCGTTAGGGAAACCTTCAGTGACGAAGATAAATTAGCCAGCGCAGCAAATGCAAATGCAAACCCAGGAGGTTATAATCTGATCACGAATAATTGTCAGGATTGGGTCTCAAGAGTAAAAAATAGCTATAATGCCGTTCAAGATATTGAAATGGCTGAACGAAAGAAAAAATAGGAATCAAAAACCATTTAACACTGAATCACTATGAAACCAATTTACTCCTTTCTACTAATCAGCATGATTCTGTTCATTTCTTCATGTGCAGAAAAGCAATCATCATCCGATCCGCTATCGTTATGGAACGACACCCCAATGAAATCGAAGATTATTAGCTTCGTACAAAACGAGGTGCCGAAAATTCCGGTGGAAGACCGTATTGCCACATTCGATCTCGATGGCACCCTGGCCTGCGAAAAACCTCTTTGGTTCGAGATGTACTGTGCCGTTGAGGGGTTGTGCCTTCAGGTTGAAAAAGACCCGAAACTTCTCGACCGGACAATTTACCAGTATGCCAAAAAACTGAAAGCCAACCCGGCAGATACCTCCGTTACCAACCATTGGGGTCCGGTCATCGACACCATGGTCGATTCGGCTTATTATGGCTGGGACAACGAAGCTTATGTGGCCTTCAGCAACCGCTATCTTGGGAAAACCGTCAACCCTGACTATAAGGTGATTCTGAACAGAACCTTTTACCCGCCCATGCTCCAGTTGCTAAACTACCTGAAGGCAAATCAGTTTGAAGTGTATGTGGTATCCGGCTCGTTGCAGGGATTGTTGTGGGGTGTTTGCCCGGAGGCAATCGGTTTCGACCGGAAACACCTCATCGGCTCCCGGCAGGCCATGTCGTTTACCTATCACGAAGGTGGCAAAGCGATGTTTACCCTTCTGCCCCAGAATTATGAGCCTAAAAACAACAACAATGGAAAAGCCATCGATATTTACACTTTCATCGGGAAGGCTCCGGTATTTGCTTTCGGAAATACAACCGGCGATTTTGGCATGTTCAAAATTACCACCTCCAATTCATTACCCAATGAATGTTTCCTGCTTAACCACAACAACCGGCAACGGGAGTACGCCTATTCGCCCGGTTACAGCGCCGACACCATCGGATGGCGCGACACCATGCAGGTGTATGGATGGAACATTGTCGATATGAAGGAAAATTTCAGCGTGGTTTTTGAAGGGAAAGAGCAATGAACCTTCTCACCCAGGCACAAATTATCAGGTTCCACACCGATCGTTCGCACGACTATCCCAGCGACTATCAAAAGCTGGGGTGGAGAACCCCCGAAAGCCAGCTGATCCGTTTTGGGATATTGGCATCGGCATTCGACCTCAACAACGCCTCGGTGCTCGACGTGGGCTGTGGTTATGCCGACTTCAAACACTTTCTCGACAAACGGTACAGCGGGGTAAGCTATACCGGCATTGAGCTGATGCCCGACTTTGCCTACGAAGCGGCCCGGCGTTTTGCCAGCGATCGTTTCGCTAGTTTTATCCTCGGCGATTTTTCGGCTGTTGACCTTACCGA
>DAOQAB010000107.1:0-13130 GCA_035353695.1 Prolixibacteraceae bacterium | reverse complement strand
CTCCGATCAGCCCTGGCTGACGGTAAACCCCACTTCGGGAACGGGAAACGATACCCTGCTCTTTACCGCATCAGCCAATACCACCGGGGCAGCAAGGAGCGCCACGGTGACCATCTCTTCGCAGGGGATAGAAAACCGGACGGTGACCATCACCCAGGAGGCACAAATCCTTCCTTTCCTGAATGTTTCGGTTGCCACGCTGTCCATCGCCTCAGCGGCAGGGAGCAGTACGGTTTCGGTTACGTCGAATGTAAGCTGGAGCGTGTCGAGTGACCAGTCGTGGCTGAAAGTAGCGTCATCGAGCGGAAAGAATAACGGGACACTCACATTGACGGCAGAAGCCAATACCGCCGATGTTTCGCGCACGGCAACAATCACGGTTTCTTCCCCCGATGTGGCATCCAAAACCATTGTTGTCACACAGTCGCGTAAGGAGTTTATCGAACTGGCGCCCGATACGGTCACCATCGGGTCTGGTTACGGGAGCACTGCCAGTTTCAATGTCACCTCCAACATCTCATGGAGTGCGGCATCCGACCAGCTGTGGTTGTCGGTATCGCCCAAAAGCAGTACCGGGAACCAGAAGGTTACCGTCAGCGCCCTGAGTGCCAATCAGAGTGTAAGCTTGAGGAGCGCCGTAGTGATCGTATCGGGAACCGGTGTGGCATCGAAACAGGTCACCGTGATCCAGTCGGCAGGCGATACCATCCTGACCGTTTCACCATCCACCCTGACGGTTGGTTATGCCGAGGGGAGCAGCATCTGGATGGTTGTAACCTCAAATACAATGTGGTCGGTAACCTGCGACCAGCCGTGGTTGACCTCCAACCCCGTTTCTTCCTCGGGGAGCAAGAATGTGATTTTTACAGCAAACGCCAATCCTGACGGGACACCGCGTACCGCAACGGTCACCATCACGGCCCTGGGGGCATTGTCCCGCACCGTCACGGTGACCCAGGTGGGGAAACCTATGTTGTTTTTTGCCAACGATACCATCCGGATAGCCAAAGAAGAGGGAAGCAAAGGATACCTTGCGATTAGTTCCAATGTCTCATGGAAAGCTACCACCGGACAGCCCTGGCTGGACATTGATCCCGGATCGGGAACAGGTGAGGATACGATTGAGTTCACTGCCCTGACGTCGAACCCAACAACAAGTTCAAGGGCAACCGTTGTGACCCTTACCGGTGTTGGGATTGGTTACAAACAGGTTACGGTGATCCAGGAAGCCGGCGACACCGTGCTGGTCGCCTCGGGCAACTGGGCAGATATTCCCAAAGAGGGGGGCAGTGTTTCGGTTATCACGGTGACGTCGAATGTATTCTGGAACGCCGGTTCCGACCAGTCGTGGCTGGATGTAAACCCGGAAGCGGGGTCGGGGAATGTGTTGCTCCGGTTTATGGCCGAAGCCAATCCGACGGTTTTGCCGCGTACTGCCATGGTAACCATCACCTCACCGGGAGTAGAACCTCTGACAATCGAGGTGACCCAGGCTGCCGGAGATGCTTATCTGAAGGTGTCGGCCGATAAAGTGGTTATTGGCGCCGAAAAAGGAGATACTGCAATAATTGAAATACAATCAAATACGACTTGGAATGTAGCTTCAGAAGAAGATTGGCTGACGGTTGATCCGCAAACGGGCACAGGGAACGATACCCTGGTATTTACGGCCCAGGCCAACCCGTCGGATATTGACCGGCCGGTCTATGTAGAGATCACCGCAGGCGAAGACCAGACCAGAACCATCCTGGTGGTACAGATGGCCGGAACAGTTGGCAACGAGTTGATCGAAGACAAACCAATCTCGGTATATCCCAATCCGGTAGCTGAAGGGTTCAGGGTTGAAGGCATTGAGGGCCAGACCGAAGTGGTCGTTACCGATTTAAGCGGCCGGGTTTACCTTAAAACGGTAGTGAACGGCAATGAATACATCCCGGCAGCAACATTAGCGAAAGGGGTTTATCTGATACGGATTTCAGGCCGCACGATTTTTACAGAAAAGAAACTGGTTAAATTGTAGGACAGAAAGCTTTTACTTTTGATAATTAAGATAAACCGAGACTAAAAAACACTAAATCGATAACAAATAAATTGGGCTGGTTTTTTGATAATTGTCATCCTAAATCGATAAAAATTATGAAACGATAAATATCCTCTCCCTTCTCTTTATATAATCTCCCTCAGCGATGCCATTCAATATACTCCTCCGCCGTACCCCTTCTCGGCGGAGGTTTTATATTTTCCTTGAAGCAGACATTTTTCACTTCATGTTGGAAATTCGTCGATAGTTCGATACTTTCGTTTCTTCGAGAAAACAGTTTTCTATTGGAAACACATCTATTTAACATGGACGGGATCGGACCGGTAACGATTACCCGGCGTAAAGGAACTAAACGGATCTCGCTGCGGGTAAAACCCGATGGTTCGGTTCAGGTCAATCATCCCTGGTTTGCCGGGCAAAAAGAGGTTATTGCTTTTGTGTTGCAACAAACCGACTGGATCAAAACCCACCAGCAAAAAATGGCAGAAAGGAGGTTTTGCTACTCTCTGAACAGCATCATTAAAACAAAAGACCATTCAATCCACCTGATTCCGGTTGAAAATGGGAAACTTCGTGCAGCAATCAAAGGAGTCGAAGTAATCCTGACCATTCCCTCCGAATTGGAAACAAATTCTTCTCAGGTGCAGCTATTTATCAAAAAAGTGATTGCTGAAGTTTGCCGAAAGGAAGCCAAAGAATATCTCCCGGCCCGCACACAGGAACTTGCCAGTCGGTTTGGCTTTTCATACCAGAAAGTGTTTGTCAAAAACCTGAAAAGCAAATGGGGCAGTTGCTCCTCGGTGGGCAATATCAACCTCAATGTCTCGCTCATGCTCCTGCCCGATCACCTGATCGATTATATCATTCTGCACGAACTCGCTCACACCCGGGAACATAACCACGGAGCCGGCTTCTGGAAACTCCTCAATACCATTACCAACAACAACGCCAAAGAATACGATCGTGAAATCAAAAAAAACCACCGGATTATTTAATCTCTAATGCCATTCCTTTTCTCCAGCTCATTTCTTAAGTTAAATCCGAAAAAAAACATTTTTGAATAAAGGTTTTCTTCAAAACAATTGTCATTAATATGCAGGCTAAACATAATTACCGTAACTTGCATAGGAATAAACCTGTTATTTATGATTGACGACCGTAACCTATTTGTCCAGATCAAACGAGGAGACAAAAAGAGCTTTGAAATTTTGTTCCGAGCCTATTATGCCTCTCTGTGCCAGTTTTCGCGCAAATACATCAAAGATGCCGACGATTGTGAAGAAATTGTACAAAGCTTTTTTCTAAAGCTTTGGGACAAGAAAGATGAACTCGACATCAACCAGTCGGTAAAAAACTACTTGTTCAGCTCGGTACGGAACCGTTGCCTCAACTTTATAAAGCACGAAAAGATTAAACAGGAATACCAGTCGGAAATCATGAAAAACCCCGACGGACAAATAGACCCCACAAGCTTTATCATGGAAGTAAACCTTGTTGAACGAATCGATCAGTGCATTGCTGACTTGCCCGAAAGGCGAAGGGAAATCTTTATGCTGAGCCGGGAACAAGGATTGAAATACCGTGAAATCGCCGATCAGCTGGGGATCTCCATTAAAACCGTAGAAACACAAATGGGGCAAGCGCTTAAAGAGTTACGCGAAAAATTAAAGGATTACCAGCGACTTTTGATTAGCTTCCTGTGGGTTCAAAAATCAAATGCGTATCAGGGTAACCATACAAACAATTGTCTTAATTAACGAGAAAGCAAATAAATTTCGGAGAAAAGTGAAAAGAGAAGAATTTGAGATGAGGAACAATTACGATGATATTATTGCGAAGTACCTGTCAAACGAAGAGTTGGACAACGAAGAAAAGAAACTGATCGATCAACTGAAAGCCGATGGGGTATTCCACCGGATCATGGATCAGTCGTCGGAAGTTTTTGCAAAAACCGATCTATACTTACACCTGAAAGATTTCAATACCGACAAAGCCTGGGAAAAAGTTGAAGGACAAATGAATCAAAGCAAGAATAAAGCCTTTCAACTGTCATGGTTCTACCGGGTTGCAGCTGTTTTTCTTTTACTGCTGGCAACCACGTTCACCGTCTGGTATCTAAACAATGGGAAACAAAGCCTGAAGGAGGTTGCCACATCGCAATTCGACTATTCCAACCCGGAAATCGTATTGCCCGATGGCAGTAGAGTACGGCTCAACCATGGTTCAAAGCTCATCTATCCCGGGAAATTTAAAGGCGATTATCGTGAAGTAACCTTACAGGGAGAAGCATTTTTCGATGTAGCCAAGAACCCACAAAAACCGTTTATCATCAAGGCGAACGGAGCACAGGTCAAAGTATTGGGAACATCGTTCAATGTATACGCCTACGATCAATCCTCAACCATTGAGGTAATTGTAAGGACCGGAAAAGTTGAATTGGCAGAAGGGGTAAACAAAAAAGAGGAAGAAAAAATCTTGCTGATGCCAGGCGAAAAAGGAACCTATAACAAACAAAGTAAAAAAATTGTCAAAGAAGCCGCTTTCGATCCCAACAACCTTTCGTGGCTTACCCATGAAATTGAGTTCAGGTACACCAAATTATCCGATGTAATTCAAACTTTGCAACGCGCTTACAATTTGCAGATTACCGTCGACGAGAAGATCGACATGAACCAACCCATCAGTGCAACCTTTAACGAGCAACAGCCCGAGTATATCATGGAAGTGATTACAATGACGTTGAACCTGAATCTCAAAAAAGAAAGCGACCATCAATATCACATTCTAAACTGACATCAACGTATTAATCGTTAGCGACTCATCATTATTTATCGGTCATTTTCAATTTGGCCAGAACCATAAAAAGAAACGATTATGAAAACAACGGTTTTTAAAAAATTACAGATTGTGTCAATTGCACTTATCCTGTTTCTCTCCTTTTCTGGCACCGTACATGCCCAGAAAAACGACAAGATACTCGATCAGAACATCTCGATCAAAGCGGAGAATGAAAACCTGGAAGATGTAATCAAAAAGATATGTTCCCAATTCAACCTCGATTTCGATTACAACTCCAAACTCATCAAAGGGAAAACAGTCAATCTGAATGTTTCAAACAAATCGCTCAAAGAGGTTCTCGACAAACTGATGAAGGATTATTATCTCATTTTTGAAATTGAAAACAACATTCTGGTTGTTCGCGATTATGTACCGCTTTCAGAAAGTATCGATGCCGACAAACTCTATAAAATTTCTTCCGAAGGGTTTCTTTTTGATAATCCGAAAAAGAAATCGTTGACCGTCAAATTCAAGCAAATCAGCAATCTGATCATCATTCCGGTAAGCATCAATGGTTCCGACACCATGAATTTCATCCTCGACTCGGGCATCAAAGACCCGATTATTACGGAATTAACACTGGTTAAAGAGCTGAATTTAAACTACATGAAACCCATTGAACTCCGTGGGTTGGGAAACGACCTGATCACTCAGGCTTATCAATCGGGAGATAACACCATTACCCTGGAAGGGTTGAAAGCGGAACACCAAAAGCTAAACGTGATCATCGACGAAAATTTTCAAATCTCTCAAATATTGGGGATGCCGGTCCATGGGTTAATTGGCTTCAACCTTTTCAAAAACTACGTCATCAAGGTCGATTACACCTCGGAGGAAATCGAGCTCATCAAACCAGACTACTTTGATTATAAGCCACGTAGGAACGACATCGTATTACCCATTCAGTTTATCAGGAACAAACCAATTGTACAAGCCGAAGTGGTACAGGACAGCGGTGAAGTTGTTCCGGTAATGATGCTTGTGGATACCGGTGCCAGCGATGCCTTGTGGCTTTCGCCTTCGACCAACAGTCAACTAAAAATTCCGGACAACAATATCTATGCATTTTTGGGAGTCGGGCTTGGCGGTGAATTGTACGGGCGAAAAAGCCGACTGGGAGCCATTATGCTTGGTGGAAAAATTGTTGATCAACCCATTGTGGCCTATCCGGAATCCGATTTTGTAAACAATGTCATCATTCAGGAACAACGAAACGGATCTATCGGAGGAGAAGTTCTGAGAAGGTTTACCATCTATTTCGACTATTTCAACAGCCGCATGATCCTTCGAGCCAACAATAATTTCTACGACAAGTTCTTCTACAACATGAGCGGGCTCGAAATTATTAACCCCGTCCCGGGACTTCCACTTTACACGATCAGCAATGTGATGAAAGATTCTCCGGCCTGGGTTGCCGGCTTCCGCGAGAACGACCAGATCCTTTCGGTTAATTCAACCAGCCACAAGGACCTGACATTAAACGAAATAAACCTGTTACTCAGGCAGAAAGAGCATAAAAAAATAAAAATGACGGTTCTCCGTAACGGCGAAGAATTTAAATCGATCTTTTATCTGCATGAGATATTTTAAACGGTTAAATTAGCATGTGATTTCGAAGCCATGAAAACACTGCACTATATTCTTGCAACATTTATGCTTCTGCTGGCCATCTGCGCAAACGGTCAGCAAAGCATAAATCCGCTTGAAATAGAAGTATCCCTAGCTTCCGACTCGCTCACAAAAGCGGCGCTGCTCGATTCGATCACGAAGAAAACCAACATCCATTTTTCCTACAACCCCGATCTCCTGGGAGGGCAAATCAAGGTAAAAATCAACCCTCAGAATACCACAATCCTCTCCATTCTAGAAACAATCATTGACCCGGGCATCCTGGGTTTTCACGTTCTCAACAATCAGATTATTATTTACCCGGTGAAAAACGTTGAGCAGGGAAAAGGCAAAATCATACCAGTTCAATTCATTACCATAAATGGCTCAATTACCGACGAAAAAAATGAGGAGCCCATCCCCTTTTGCAACATTGCCATTGTTGGGAAAGCCATTGGAACCATGAGTAACAGCGAAGGAAATTTCTCCATAAAAATCCCTGTAAAATACGAATGCGACACCCTGCGTTTTTCCTGCCTTGGCTTCACGGCTTACGATCTGCCGATAAAAATGGCAACCGACAGCGTACTGAATGTCCGATTGGGAAAAACAGTCTACCATCTCAAAACCATCGATGTGGTGCACTATTTTCCGCCTTTTGTCCTTCAAAACTTCTTTGAAAACCTCCAAAACAATTACAACAACAAATACGCTTTTTTCACCACCTATTATCGCGAAATCATAAAGGAAAATGCCAAATACACCGATGTTTCCGAAGCCGTACTCAATGTATTGAAAGCTCCGTCGGACAATGAGTTCAACGACGATCTGGTAAAATTTATCAAAGGCCGCAAAAGCAACGATGTCCAGCCATTCGACGATATCCGGTTCAAGCTTAAAGGAGGCCCCTATTACATCACCAAGCTCGACATCATCAAAAACAAAGAGAGCTTCATCAACCCCGAATTCATCCAGCTTTATACCTATGAATTTGAGCGTAAAACCTTAATCGACGGGCGCGAAACAGCGGTGATTTCGTTCACCCCCATTTCCAATTTGCGTGATATGCTTTATGAGGGGCTGCTCTATTTTGACATCGAAACCTGGGCCATCTCCAGGGTCGAATTTCGCTACACCAAACAGGGTTTAAAAGACGCCCGACAGATGATGATCGAGAAAGAGCCCAAAGGTTGCAAAGCAATTCCCGAAGAACTTTCATACCAGGTACAGTATAAGCTCATCGGTCGCTGGTGGTACCTATATTCTGCCCGCAGCACCATGCAAATAAAAATCCTCGACAAAGAGAAGAGGCAAAGAACCCATTTCAACAGCATCGCCGAAATGCTGACAACCAATATTGAACTTGGAGATCTTCAACATTTCAGCAGAAAAGATATTTTCAAATCCAATGAATTTTTTACTGAAAAAATTGACGGATACGACAAAGAATTTTGGGAAGATTACAACGTAATCAAACCCGAAGAAGAGCTAACACAGTCATTAAAAAAACTGGCAAATCACGATTTGATCATTACCAATAAAACGGAAAAATGAAAACAAGCCTTCAGATAGGCGTTCTCTGAGGTACACGATTTATTGAAAAGCAGTTTATAGGCAAATAACAACGTGACAAATGAAATATCTACTTTATTTAACCCTGTTTTTGGGAATTCTCACCCCGGTTTTCGCACAGAAAACAAATCCGGGGCTCGTCAAAGTGACCGAAGCTTTTAAAAAACAGGCAGAAGAAAATCAAATCAATAAGGTCTTTATCAAGACCGACAAGGATATTTATTGCCAGGGAGAGAAGATCTGGTTTAAAGCCGAAATCTTTAACTGCCTTACCGAAATCCCGTCCAATGAACTCGAGCTGATTGTGATGCTGAAAGGGGAGAAAGGAGAAGTAATTGCCGACAACAAATACATTTGCGTAAACGGAGCATGCAATAACGCGCTGGAAATACCATACTGGGCTGTCGAAGGAAATGCATACCTCGTAGCCTATTCGCCCAAAGCGCTAAAAGCCAGCGACGCCTCTCTTGCAGCCGTGAAATCAATTTATATTAACTCACTAAGACGCAACGACTATCTTTTTGACTTATCATTAAACAAAAAAATATTTCGGCCGGGCGAGGAAGCAAAGCTTTCTGTTCTCTTAACCTCTCTCAATTCAGGAATCAAACGTGAAAAAATTGGGATCGCTCTTTACGACAATAACCAGAAAATCTTTTCAGAAAAGGCGATGGTCACCGTCGATGAAACCAATGAACTGAAATTCAAACTGCCTGAAAAAGTAAACAACGGGCTCTATTTCGAAGTAAGCCTTTTGGGAAAAAACAACACGTCACAAAAGCTCCCGGTCTATACCACCGAAGACAATATCATCGTAGAGTTTTATCCCGAAGGCGGGACATTGCTCACCAATAACCTTCAGCGGGTGCTCTATCGGGCAACCGACCCTTTTGGTGAGCCCATCGATGTTTCAGGCAAAGTGTATGACCAACTAAAAAACCAGGCGGGAATTGGGAAAATATTGAAAAAAGGCTATGGCGTCATCAACCTGATGCCAATGCCCAACCAGAAATATTATTTCAAAATTGAAGATGAATACGGCAAAAACCTCGAGTTTAAAATACCCGAAGCAAAAATCGACGGAGCGTACTTTTCGCTGCTCAAAACCGAAGACTCCACACTGAGGGCATCGGTGATCGCAACAGGGAAATACGCCTCCGACACGCTAACCCTTGCGGCCATTTCCAGGGGAAAAGTCTGGATGACTTCGGTACTCGACGGGAGCAAAAAGAATAACCTCAAGATTGCAACCTCGCTCTTTCCCCGTGGAATTCTGAATTTCGTGATTTTCTCATCCAACGGCGATATGATATCCCAACGGCTGGTATACAACACCCCGAATCAGGATATCAATATTGGCATTGAAACCAATTTTAAGCCATCGGAGACAAACGGGGAAGCCGAAATCACCATCGACCTGAATAACTTTATCGACCGTTTTGGAAAATCGAAGGTAGACATTTCGATTGCCGACAAATTCAACCTCAATCACCCCGAAGAAGCTGAAATTCAATCCTTCTTAAAATATCCGTTGCAAACTCCTGTCCCCAAAACTGTGCTCGATATTTATCTCACAAATCTTGAACTCATTGCCGATGAATACAAATACTATAATCTGAAAAGCTTTCTGAATGGCAAAGACGAGAAACTGCCCAACCGGATTTTCAGCGGAACAGTCACCAACAAAAACCGGGAAACTATTCCAAAGGCCACGGTAATGGCGCTCCAGTCGAACAATCTGGCACTGGCAACCACCGTTACCGATCAAAAAGGGCGTTTTGTTCTGAAAGGCATCCCAAAAACAAAAGATGTCATTGTGAAAGCATTTAATTCGACCGGGAAGAAATCCTACATCGTGCACTTGGACCGTTCATTCGAAGAAACACTCGAAGAAATTCTTCTTTTTGAATCATTTAAACCTAAATCTACCTTCAACAAAAAAGAATATATCCGCTACACCGAACAAAATAAAGAGCTGCTAAAACTGATTGGCTCAGAAAACAAAGAGTCAAAAGCCCCTGCCCGAAATCCGAACCCCGAAAAACTATTGATCCCAGGAACTTCGGTTCTCGAAGTAATCCGAATGACCAAACCGTTCAAGCTCGATGGCAACCAGATTGTTTTCGTCGGTTCTCAAAATTCCCTCCTTTATCAATCGGGGGCACTCATCGTGATCGACGGCCAGAAAATGGGAACTGATGTCTCGGTACTAAACGATTTGTCTCCGTATGATGTCGAGTCAATCAATATTAGTACAAATCCGATCGATATTCAGCGATATACAGGGCTCAACTCGGTGGGCATCATCGAAATCAAAACCAAACACGACGCCAACAATATCACCCTGAGAACAGACAAGTTGGGGTATCATGAAAAGACCGTTTTCGATGCATCCAAAATACCCCAACCTGTATGGAGATACCAAACCACCTTGCTTTGGAAAAATGACATTCCGGTTGATGATAGCGGGAAAGTAACATTCAAGCTACAAACCAGCGAAATCCGCTCCGATTTTATTATTCAGGTGGATGTCGTTTCGGAAGAAGGGATCAGGCACCACGAGATAACTTCATTCTCCACAAAAAGGCATTAAAAAAACTTCACCTCTTTGCCTGTAATGTCGGTTAGCAGGTTGTTTGCCAGCCTACTGGCACCAATGCGAAAAAGCGTTGGGGTCAGCCACTCATCGCCCAAAATCTCTTTCACAATCGAAAGATAAATCAAGGCATCGCCAGGGGTTACAATGCCCCCCGCAGCTTTAAAACCAACTCGTTCGCCGGTTGTTTCGTAATACAGGGCAATGGCCGAACACATCACATAAGCAGCCATTGGTGTAGCGGCTGGTTCCATTTTCCCGGTCGATGTTTTGATGAAATCGGCTCCGGCATGAATGGCCAGATGCGATGCTTTCCAAATGTTTTCAGGTGTTTTCAGCGCTCCGGTTTCAAGAATTACCTTCAGCTGCGCATCGCCCATACAAGCTTTTATGGCCGCAATATCGTCGTGGGCCGACTGGAAATCACCGGCCAAAAAATGATTCAGTGCAAGCACAATATCAATCTCATCAGCACCGGCTTTCAGCGCCAGCTTGGTCTCCTGTACTTTTACCGGTGTAAAGGTCATACTCGAAGGGAAACCACCAGCCACCGCCGCTATGTTCACTTCCGGAAGTTGAAGGGTTGTTTCAACGGTTGACACCATGTTGGGATGAACACAGATAGCGGCCACATTCTCCAGCCCTTCAAAATGTGCCGGAAAATCGTTTACTTTTTGGGTGAAATTCCGGACATGCTCCACAGTGTCGGTAGCATTCAAGGTGGTAAGGTCGATAAGCGACAATGCCAACATTTTATTCTCTAACGTATTGTATTCTGTTTTTGACCGGTCAATGATCTGGTTCAGATCATCCTCCATTTTTTTCAGGTCAAATTGTAATTCTTCAGTTTTCATTTTTATCTCTTTTGATCGGTAATATAACCTATTTTTCTTCTTTCTGTTTTTGGTGGCTCAATTAATTTACCTTACTCAAGAACCTTTCAATTTGGGGTTATTCAGGTGTCGCTCCTTATCCCGGTTACTTTTCTTTTCCATGTTCTTTCTGAACGCATCTTCCAGGTCAACGCCTGTTTGGTTGGCCAGACAGATCAGCACCCAGAGGACATCGGCCATTTCGTCGGCCATGGTGTCGCCGTTTTCGCCCTCTTTAAACGATTGATCACCATATTTCCGGGCCATGATCCGAGCCAGTTCGCCAACCTCTTCGGTCAGTACTGCCATATTGGTCAGTTCGCTGAAATAACGCACCCCGATGGTCTTAATCCAGTTGTCGACCTGCTGCTGCGCCTGTTTTATCGTCAGTTCATCCATTTTATTCCTTGTTCTTTGTATCAATGCAAATAGTCACAGGACCATCGTTTATTAGAGCAACCTCCATCATGGCCCCAAAAACACCACGTCCAACCGGTTTGCCAAGGTCGGATGAGAGCTTTTGGCAGAATTTCTCGTACATGGGAATGGCAAAATCGGGTTTGGAAGCCCGTATGTAGGAAGGGCGGTTCCCCTTTTTGGTCATGGCATGTAACGTAAACTGGCTTACCACGATGATATCCCCTCCGGTTTCGAGAACCGAACGGTTCATCACGCCCTGATCATCCAGGAAAATACGAAGCTGGACAATCTTTTTGCTAAGCCATTCAAGATCTTCGTCGGCATCAGCATCCTCAATCCCAACCAAAACCAACAATCCTGCCTCAATCTCAGAAACCACGTTTCCTTCAACAGTTACCGAAGCTCTCGACACTTTCTGAATTACTACCCGCATACACTTGAATTTTATCACCCAAAACTAAAAAGGAATTTTCAATATCAGAAAGAAACGGAATTTTATAGATAAATTTGCGACAAATTTGAAAAAGGAATCTATATGAAGTTAAGACTTTTCATTCTGGTTGTAGCGGTGCTTTCCCTTGCCGGAATTGTAACGGGGTTCTTTGCGACGAAAAAACAGATAAAAAAAGAGCTTACGGTAATTTGCACCGAAGCTTCAAAAAAGTATAATCGCTCGCCCCGCGAAGCCTTAATCCTTCAGTTAAACGATGATACCCTTTCGGTTAAACTGAAAAGTTCAACAATTTGGGCACTTGGAAAGCTCAAAGAGGTGAAAGCCCTCCCCGATCTCGAATGGTTTTACAAGGAATATGCTGACCCGAAAAACAAATATCACAATTGCTGCGAGGAGCTTGAAAAAGCCATTGGATACATCAAATACGACAAAACCGATCTGATATCGTTTGATGACTTTGAAACAGAATACAATAAAACAGAACAACCCAAAGAAAAAAAACAAACGAAAAAGGAATAACCACCTTCTTTCTTTCAAAACTTTTTCAGGGATGCTTTTGGAAAACGAAAATTAATATATATTTGCACACCCAATTCCAGAAAAGCCCGGGTGGCGGAATTGGTAGACGCGCTGGACTCAAAATCCAGTTCTAGCAATAGAGTGCGGGTTCGATTCCCGCCCCGGGTACTAACGAGGGAGCTTCAGGTTTTTCATCTGAAGCTTCCTTTT
>DAOQAB010000106.1:12026-13140 GCA_035353695.1 Prolixibacteraceae bacterium | reverse complement strand
GGTTAGTCATTCCTTGTTTTTAACGAGAAGAAATTCACGAATACCTATAAACACGTTAATCGTTTTCCAATTCCAGTCTATTTCTTAACTTTTACTGTTGTTGATTGGTCGTTGCAAACGACATGATATAACCCCCTCGTTGAAGAAGATGTGGGAGTGGGGAATTATACGTTTTGATGATGAATAGAATACAACTTTGTATTAACTATATGAAAATAATCCATGCAAAAATTTAGAAAATTCGAATACTTAAATACGCATTCCATTTCAACGATTCCATTATTAATATCAATAAGTTTTATGCTATCCATGTCTGGATATGTATATCGATGATGGCCTATGGAATTTCTTATTTTACGAACGAAAAAATCTAATTTTTCAGCATCGTTTGAATAATATAATTTGTTTTTTCTTTGATCTGCCAAAAGATTTACAGTAATTGAATATCTGTTAATTAAATTGTCAAACGTAGTAACTTTAAAAATATTCCAATTTTCAATTTTTAAAACATCTAATTTCTCATTATTACTCAGGTCTTTATTTACATATTCAAATGTTCTTACTAAAATTAAATATGAAAGTCCAATGAGCATATCACCTCCAAAAAAACGAACGGTATCTGTCTTTTGTGGATTATATCCATTTGTGTCTACAAAATATTGAAAATGTTTATCTAAATCAGCTATGGCCTCTGGTCTATGTGTCTCAAGAAAAGCATAAAACTGAAGTCTCACGAAAGAATTAAAAATAAACATCCATTTTGGTAAATTCATATTGTTTAAATTTATGTATTACAATTCAAATTAGTTTTCTAAACGGTTTTGCAAAAACCGAAAAAATGCGTTGGAAAAAAAATTAAACATGCTACATGCCTGTCAATGAAATACTAAACAGCTATAAAATATGCACATTCTTACCAAACGGTTTTTCTGTTTTTAAAAATGCAAGTGTTTGTTTTTCTTTTGATTACATGCGTTTTAATTAAACTTTTTTTAAACTGTTTGGTAACATTTGGCTAACCCAACCTATTTGGGTTATTCCCATTATATACGTTGGATTTATTATCCAATTGGTACGGCTAACCCAATGTTTTAGATCAATAAAACATCTGAAT
>DAOQAB010000106.1:0-11926 GCA_035353695.1 Prolixibacteraceae bacterium | reverse complement strand
GGGGGAGAAAAAAAGAGGGACCCCTTGCAGAGTCCCTCTGGGCTTAATTTATGCCCGTTTCCTTACTTACCAAAATGGAAAGTCTTTGATATTATGGGATAATGGCCATGGCCATGCTACTCCATGGGCCCTGTTTGCCGTTACGGTTAATCCAACGGGCAAAGGCATACACCGTTTGTCCACGCTGCGCATTGTTAAAATCAATTTTTTCGTGCGAACGTGATACATTGTAGCGGGTGATGCACTCATCGATCAAAACAGGCGCACTACCGCCTATCTTGCAAACCACTTCACAAAAAGCCACATTATCGGGCTTATTGTGTGTACCCGGGGCTGATGAATCGGAATAGATCACATGCAATGATGAAATTTCTTCGGCTGTTAACGTAATGATCGGTGTGGTATCGGGTGCCGGGGCTGGTTTCCCCCCTCCGGTGCCCGAAGTATGGATGTGCAACGAATCTTTATCTGCCGGCGAAATGGCTTCATTATAAAGAAGGTGCTGATCATACAATATAACCAATAATGCTTCAAGGATATCCCAGGCTGCGTCACGTTCTGCGGTGGCATAAGGGCTTTGTGTTGCCCTGTTGCTGGCAATATCATACTTCGCTTCGTAAACAGTCTGCGCACCTGTCAACTGAGTAATCAGTGTGTCGGGGATCCCCCATGCTGCGGCATTAGCCGTGCATTTCGAGATGGCATTGCGCTGAAAGTTATACCGTTCATTCGGACCTTTCGGTATACTGTAAGTTTCCTTACTCATACTGATAAGATTTTAGAATTTATAAACTTGATCGTTGTGGGACCAAAGCAGACCTTTTATCCGGTTAGCCTTTTTACTCCAATTTCCCCTCTAAAAAACGCCCCAGATTTGGCTTGATCCGGAATTTTGAACAGCCGCTCTCTTTTTTAAGAACAGCCCGCAACGAATTAATTATTACACTCTCAATTTTAACTGATGGGATAAACCCCTTCGGATTTCGCTCCACCGGTGCGTGCTTAGCACACGCAGCCCTCTTTTAAGCGCTGGGGCCAACGATAACGGATGATCCACTCACCGGGAATGGATCCAATCATCTCTTCAACGATCACACCGTGAAGGGATGCGTTATCTGCCCTGTTTAATACGTTTTTACTGGTTTTATCTTGAAGAAAGTAAGTTAATCCGCCTGATCGGTTGGCAAGCCATCCTGATCGGTTGGCAGGCCATCCTGAAGGTTCTCTTTTCCACATCGAAGGTTTCTTTATCCAACCGTCGATAAGAACAATCAAACCGAACGGTTTCTTTATCCAACCGAACGGTTTCGTCATTAACCAGTTGATAAGAAGCTCTCTTTTCGACGGTTTCGTCATCCACCTGTCGATAAGAAGCTCTTTTATCGACGGTTTTTTCGTCCACCAGTCGATAAGAATGATCCACATCGACGGTTTTTTCATCCAACCGAACGGAATGCTGGATTTCTTTTCAATGCGGATCAACCCGATCGACGGTTTTGTTATCCGTTGAACCAAGCGGCTAAACCGATTGAATGGTTGGTTTACACAATTCTGTAAGCTGATGACCCGATTGGATTGATGAATGGTTGATTTTGCCCGGAGAAGAGCCTTTAGTGTGTCATGGAAAAGATATACGACGAGCCTCTCCGCCCTAACGTGGGAGCGGTGTGCATTGGTCGCCCTGAGAACAGAACAGGCCATTGTGCCAAAAGATCCGTTCGGTTGTATTACAATCATTAATCACCAAAAAAAGGTTGGTGTTCTTTCACCGGATAAAAGTTTCATCCGATTATAAAAAGTGCAACAAATAGTTTAAAAAAAAGTTCATGAATGGTAAAAAAATTTACATGGTGGATCAATTTTTTCAAAGTTTTGAAAAAAAATGGAATAAGAGGGTAACCTTTTTTGCATTATTGGAATAAACATAAGAAAAACGATTGTTTATTTTAGTGTTAGAAGGAATTCTTTTATTTATTTTTGTTGATCTTATTTTCGAGGGGATTGTTATTTTTTAGTATATCCGATTTTGCATGGAAATGCAATTCGTTCCAAAAAATAATAAAAGAAAAATAAGGAGGGAGAATACATTGGGGCTTTATGATGCATCCTGTCGGAGTTCGAAAGAATGAAGACAGGATGTTTTCGTTTAAGGAAACCCCCTAGCCCCCTGAAGGGGGGATTAAAATGTTGATTTTAAATTCGGAAGCATAAAAAATAAAAAGGGCAAATACGGCGATGTGGCAGCGTAGAGACGTGGCATGCCGCGTCTCTGACAACCATTACACCCATTCAAACAGCATGAAACAGAAAAGCTACCTGGAGCCACGAAGATCCATTTTCACACAAAAGATCAAACCGCATAGTCGGGGGCGATTATGGTAGAGATAATGAGACAGGCTAACCCCGTCCGCGATAGAATAATCGCCCAACAAACAAATCTCCCTTCGGACGGAAAGGGAAAATGGCAACACAGAGTTACACGGAGAAAACACAGAGATCCACAGAGATCCACAGAGAAACAGAAGGATTGGAGGATTGAATGATTGAATGATTGAAACAAATGTAGAGTCAACGCAATCATTCGGATCGAACCGCATGGCGGGGACTATTATGGTAGAAATAACCGAATCGAATAATAACCCCGTCCGCGGTAGAATGATCGCTCAACAAAACCCAGTTCCTTCGGACGGAACGGCGCAACTGTCGGAACTGTGATTTGTTTGATTTAATGATTTCCCTGATTGTCTCTTTTTGAATTAAACGTTTTATTCTAATGACATAAAAACGAAACCCAATGATACTGTCCCCACTACGCGGTTATTGGTCATGCGGTTAATCTTAATTCTACCATATTGTCGCAGTGATACTGCTTCTTAACCATGACAACTTTGACAACCATGACAACTGTTTAAACAGAGAACACCATGCCGCGTCTCTGACAACTGGGCAACATAGAGACATACCATGCCGCGTCTCTACTCTTTTTATCCCATCATGCGATAATTAACCAAACCTTTATCGTCCTTCATTGTTTTCTTCTTAAATTTGACCTGAAACCTTTAATCTTATTCAAATGGGAAAAGTTATTCGGCTTACGGTAATCGGAATCATCCTCTTTCTGGCCATTTTTATCTATTTCCGTTATTTCTTCGTTTTTGGCGAAGGGGTAAAGGCAGGTGATCTGAATTATATTGTCCGCAAAGGCTATGTGTTTAAAACCTGGGAAGGTAAGGTAATCCAGACCGGGATCAAAACCTATACTCCGGGGGCGATCCAAAGCAACGAGTTCGAATTTAGCGTGGCCAGCGACAGTGTGGCAAAGGTGCTGGAGCTTAACAGCGGAAAGTTTGTGGAATTGCGCTATAAAGAGTATCTCCATTCGCTGCCATGGCGGGGTAACAGCAAATACGTGGTCAGTGAGATTGTGAGGGTTAGTGATAACATAACTCCCTGAGTGGTGATGGCATTCACTCATTGAATCCATCATTTTTTGAAGATTGTTTTCACCTTGTTCTGTTTTAATCAATCGGTATAAAATGAAAAAAGCACTTTTCTTTTTCGCAGTCATTCTCTCCAATACGCTTTTTGCACAGGATCTGGTCATTCTTCATACCAACGATATCCATAATCACATCAATGGATTGGCACCGGAAACCGAATATACGCCGTTGGTTAACGATAACGATCCAACCCTTGGGGGATTTTCCCGTTTGGCCGGTTATTTCAACAGTGAAAAGGAAAAGTATGGCAATAAACTCCTGGTGGTCAATGCTGGTGATTTCAGTATGGGCACTCTTTTTCAAACCCTGGAAGCAGACGAAGGTTTTCAGTTAAACCTGATGAAGCGGATAGGCTTTGAATACGTTGCATTGGGAAACCATGAATTTGATTTTGGCCCCAATGCCTTTGCTAAAATTGTTTCAAATAACCAGAAACTGGGCGCCATTCCGCAGTTGATTTGCACCAATTACCAGAGAGCTTCCGACCGGAGCGATTCGGACTTTGTAAAGAAATTCGATGACGGGACCATTCTTCCTTATCAAATCGTGGAAAAGAATGGCTATAAGATTGGTATTTTCAGCGTGCTGGGAAAAGATGCCTTTGCGGCAATTCCCGGTTATATTGACGTGAAATTTGATAAAATAAACAACGTAGCTGCCAAAACCTCGCGTTACCTGAAAGAGAAGGAGAAGGTTGATCTGGTGGTGGCACTGTCGCACAGTGGAGTGCAAAAGAATAAAAAAGGGGAGTGGATTGGCGAAGATGTGGAGATGGGAAAAGCAGCTCCCGATGTAGATGTGATTATTAGCGGTCATACCCATACGCTGATACCCCAACTGGTAAAAGCCGGGAATGCCGTGGTCATTCAGGTTGAATGTTATGGTTATTATGTGGGGAAACTGGATGTGACCTTCGATCAAAACCGGAAACCTCAATTTGCCTATCAGATGGTACCGATGAACGATCAGATTGTTGCCGATGCCTCCATTCAGCAATACATTGATGAAAAGGTCGCAAACATTGATAAAAACCTGCTGAATGGTCTGGGTGTCAAATTTTATGATCCGGTTTTTGAAACCGGTTTCGATCTGACGATGAACGATAAAAAGCCGGAGGTGAGCAACCTGGGCCCTTTTGTTGCCGATGCTATCAGCTATTATCTAAACGAAAAGCTTCAGGAAGGTGTTGATGTGGTGGTGGTTCCTACCGGTACCATCCGGCACGACATTGATCAAGGGAAATACGGGAAGCAGAACATCAACGATGTATTCAATGTCATGCCATTGGGTATGTCGGAAGAGAAAATCCCCGGTTCGCCGCTGGGAAAGATCTACCTGACCGGACGTGAATTGAAGAAGGTGCTGGAACTGATCCTGGGGGTTTATCACAAAATGAGCGATTACTACCTTTTTTATTCCGGCATCCAACTGACCTATAATCCCGATAAAGGCTTATTCCGGAAGATTTCAGAAATTAAGGTTGGCGATGATGTCAAAGGATATCGGACGGTCTCTTTTTCCAAAAAGGACAAAACCCTTTATAGTGTTGCTGCCGATAAATATACGCTTAGCTTCATTGCCAAGCTGAAGAAAATGAGCTTTGGGGTCGTTAATGTGGTTGGAAAGAACCGGGATGGATCGGTTATTCAAAATAATAACTTTTTAATCGACAGCGACAAAACCAAGGAGGGAATCCAGGAGGCAAAAGAGTGGTTGGCCATACTGGATTATGTTCGTTCCTTTTCCGATCCGAACGGGAATGGGTTGCCCGAAGTCCCAACGGTTTATCAAACTAAAGTGAACCCTGCCATTGTAAAGAAATAAGAGGCTGTCCAAAAAGTCACATCAACTTACAGAAAACATACGATTTGATAGTTCATTGGGCTGAAAGCCCAATTTAATCTAGCCCTTCGGGCTATTTCTTTCAATTTGAAAGTTCGGGAAAACTACAAAATACTTTTTGGACAGCCTTATAATTTATCGAACCATTAAAAAAATGAAGGCTACCTTTTGGGCAGCCTTCATTTTTATATGATGCAATCGTTTAATTTTCAATTCTCATTTTATAGAACGAACGCCAGACAAAATAGAGGGCAATAATCAGGAATCCGATTCCTACATAAGGAGCGGCAGGACGGAAAGAGGCCGAAATCGCTATTTCCATGGCCAGCAAACCAAACAAGGTCGAGAACTTAATGATCGGGTTCATGGCCACCGACGAAGTGTCCTTAAACGGATCGCCCACGGTGTCGCCCACAACGGTTGCGTCGTGAAGCGGTGTTCCTTTCATATTGAGATCCACTTCAACCACCTTCTTTGCATTGTCCCAGCCTCCTCCGGCATTGGCCATAAAAATCGCCTGAAACAGGCCAAAGATGGCAATCGAAATCAGGTAAGCCACAAAAAAGGATGCGGCCGCAAACTGAACTGATTTCAACGTGGCACTTGATGCTTCATAGCCCGAAATAAAGGCAAAGGCAAGGGCGAAAGAGAAAATGGCAATAAAGATGTTGAACATCCCTTTTTGTGCATATTGGGTACAAATCTTTACCACTTCTTTCGATTTGGCTGCATCGGCCTTTTTGGGCGCATTGGGATCGAGGTTGATGTTATCTTTGATAAACTTCACAGCCCGGTGAGCGCCAACACTTACGGCCTGGGTTGAAGCACCGGTAAACCAGTAGATCACTGCACCGCCACAGAGGAATCCAAGAATGGTCCATGGATTTAATACGTTCAGGATGGATGATGGTTCAACGCCCAATACATTTTTGATGACCAGGATAATGGAGAAAATCATGGTCGTTGCACCAACCACCGCCGTACCGATCAGTACCGGTTTTGCTGTGGCTTTGAAGGTGTTTCCAGCGCCATCGTTGGCTTCGAGGTAATGTTTCGATTTTTCAAAATCGGGTTTAAAGCCGAAATCTTTTTCCACTTCTTCGCTGATATGAGGTATATCTTCGATCAACGAGAGTTCGTAGACCGATTGGGCATTATCGGTTACCGGGCCATAGCTGTCGACGGCGATGGTAACCGGTCCCATGCCCAACAAACCAAAGGCAACCAGACCGAATGCAAAGATGGAAGAATAAACCATGTATTGATCGAGTCCGAAGGTGCTGGCAATGTAAGCGATAAACATAAGTACAACAAAAACCAAACCCATCCAGAATGCACTGAAGTTACCGGCGACAAAACCGGAAAGAATGGTAAGCGAAGCTCCTCCTTCGTTACCCGAATGAACAATCTCCTGTACGTGCGATGATTTGGGAGAGGTAAATAATTTGGTGAACTCTGGAATTACAGCGCCGCCAATGGTGCCACAACTGATGATGATGGAGAGGATAATCCAGAGATGTGCATTCATTCCCCCAACAAGTGTCGATGGCCCAACCAGGAAGTAACTGGCAATAAATGTAACAATAATCGACATAATGGAGGTAATCCATACCAGGTTGGTTAGTGGTCGTTCGAAGTCAAGGTCATCTTTTTTGCCAAAGATCGATTTACTTAAAAAGTCATTGAGATAGAAAGAGGCAATGGAGGTAACAATCATTAAAATACGCATGGCAAAGATCCAGGTAAGGAAAGCGGCCTGCCATTCGGGATTGGCAACGAAAGTTCCATCGGCAACTGAACCTACCGCCAGCACAATAAATGAAATAAGGGCCACACCGGTTACGCCATAGGTTTCGAAACCGTCGGCAGTCGGGCCAACGCTGTCGCCGGCATTGTCGCCGGTACAGTCTGCGATTACTCCGGGATTGCGAGGATCATCCTCGCCGATTTTGAAAACTACTTTCATCAGGTCCGAACCAATATCAGCAATTTTGGTGAAGATTCCACCGGCAATACGCAGGGCTGAGGCACCCAGTGATTCGCCAATAGCAAAACCGATAAAACAGGCACCAGCCAGGTTTCTTGGTATAAAAAGGAGGATAATGAGCATCATGATCAGCTCAACGCAGACCAGCACCACGCCAATACTCATGCCCGAATCCAGTGGAATCTTCAGTAGTTTGAGTGGTTTGCGTTCCAGCGAAGCAAATGCCATTCTGCTGTTGGCTAGTGTGTTCATGCGAATGCCAAACCATGCCACTCCATACGATCCCAATATGCCAATTACAGTCCAAGAAAGAATCAGGGCGACTCCTCCAAGCCCGGTATGTTGCAGTACCCCAAAGTAGAAGGCAACGCAAACTGCAATAAAGAGAAAAAGGATGATCAGGAATTTTCCCTGTTGAATCAGATAGGTTTTACAGGTTTCAAAAATTACTTTTGAAACGTCAAGCATGGCTTGGTGTGATTTCAGTCTCCGCACTTTATAAAATTGATACAGACCAAAAGCCAACCCAAGCGCACAGATGGCAAAACCCCAGTATAACAGGTAATTCTGTCCACTGCTTAATTCCGGGATTTTCAGGTCGGCCTCACTGGCAAACACAAAAGCAGGAGCAATGAGAATCAGTAATAGGCTGAAGATCTTTTTCATAACAAGAATTTTAGACTTTTTATAATTCATTATAATTTGCACCAGAGAAGCAAAACCTTTTTGAATTTGTCCCTAAGTGTTTTTATTTATGGTTTGCAAATTATACTAAAAATATTTGAAAAAATTATAAATTATTTAATATAAAAGTTACGATTGTACAGAAAATTAATTTCGCTTTCCATTCATTCGAATCGATATGGGGGTTGAAAACTTTTTTTAATTGAAATTTATAACCCTTTTATTGGTTTGAAAAAAACGGTGTTGATAAATTTGAAAGCACCTATTGGATTTATCCTGCTAAGAATTTTATTTTTGCTAAAAATTGTATGACGATGAAAGTATCGGTGTTATTTGTTTGTCTGGGTAATATTTGCCGCTCTTCGGCAGCAGAAGCTATTTTTAAAAAGATCGTCAAAGACGAAGGGCTTGCCGATGAAATTGAGATCGATTCTGCCGGAATGATCAATGCCCATGCCGGTGAAGGCGCCGATCCACGCATGATTGAACGTGCCGGTAAAAGGGGCTATGTGGTTGATAGCATTGCCCGCAAATTCAATCCGCGAACCGATTTTGACCGCTTCGATTATATCCTGGCCATGGACGATACCATCGAGAATGATTTGCAGCGACTAACCCATACTTCCGGCGATTCATCCAAAATCTATCGGATGACCGATTTTTCTTCTTCCAGCAAATATTCGGGTGTTCCCGATCCTTACTATGGTGGAACTTCGGGCTTCGAAATGGTTCTCGATATTCTCGAAGATACCTGCGAAGGGCTTCTTTCCCATATCAAAAAAGACGATATTCTTTAACCAAAGAGATCAGGAAACAGGATCTGAAATTTTAATTTCCAGGATATTGGGATCTTTTTCAATGATTTGATCGGTTAAAGCAACCCATCCAAGCCGTTGGGAAGAACCTATTTTATAGTGATAAATATAACGTTCGCCCGGTAAGATGGTGGGGTTCACTTCAATGATCCGCAGATGTTTCTGATCAAGTATGGATTGTATAACTTCGTACGTTTCGGGTGCCTTGGATGTAATTGCCAGGTTTTTAATGGTAATAGGGGTGAAGAATCGTTTCTCAAGAAATTCAACAATAATCAGGACAAACAGGATCAGAACAATTGAAATCAGGGATGGAATATACATTCCGGCGCCTATGGTCATCCCGATGGCAGCGGTAGCCCAGATGGAAGCCGCAGTGGTCAGCCCTTTCACGTTAATACCCATTCGAAGAATAGCTCCCGCTCCGATAAAGCCAACACCGGTTACGACCTGCGCCGCAATCCTGCCGGGATCGCCATTTTGAAACGAGGTGAATGTTTGCGGTATGTAAATGGAAAGCAGCATAATCAGTGTCGACCCAACGCAGATCAGGATATGCGTTTTTAACCCAGCCGGCTGGTGGTGTGTTTCCCGTTCAAAACCAATCACGGCTCCGGCAAGGAAACTAATAACCAGCCTTAGCAACGCGGTGCCGTCGCTGATATCGGTTGCATTGAATAATTCGAAAAAACTCATAGCGCTTTTTTTCTGCAATTTAAGCTTTTTGGAGATTTTTAGCGAAAAGAGCCGGAGTAAATTCCGTTGTTGAAACCCAATTGCATTTTTATTATCTTCCAAAATAATGATATTCAAATAGATTATTCATTAATTAACCAAATGGTTAAAATTATTGGTTAATTTATTTGGATTTAATCAGGGAATATTTACTTTTGATCAATCAATTTAACCAAGTGGTTAATCTTTTTAGTTAATACTGTTGAATTATGAATGCTTTAAAAATAGAGACTCAGCAAAAGATATTGGATGCCGCCCGCGAAATCTTTATCGAGAAGGGATTAGAGGGTGCTCGTATGCAGGAGATAGCCGATCGTGCAGGGATCAATAAAGCGTTATTGCACTATTATTTCCGGTCAAAGGATCAACTTTTTGATGCCATTTTTCAGGATACACTCCAGCGCTTTATCCCGCAGTTTGCCCAAATCCTGAAGACCAAGGAAACACCATTGGAGATGATGCATACCATGCTTTCATTCTATGGCGATTTCTTCATGAACAATCCATATATGCCCCAGTTCTTCTTTCACGAGATTTGGCAAAATCCTGACCGTATGGCAAACTTTATTAAATCGCAGGAAGTTGATCCGGATGAGATTATTGGGAAACTGAGCGGAAATTTGCCCCTTATTAACGATTCGCAATTTTTACCCCATCACATGGTTGCTAATCTATTAGGCATGTTATTGTTCCCTCACATTGCCCGCCCATTGTTCCTTCGTCTCTTTTTTAAAAATGACGATGTGTTATACGATCAGTTCTTATCCGAACGAACCGACTTCCTGATGGAAATGTTTGGGGGTCTTATGTCGGCATCGAATGATCGGGTTGAACCAAATGAAATTGATGAAAATTTCTAAATATGAAATATCTGAATTTAATAAACATGGTTTCCTTTTTTCTGTTGATCCCGGCATTGGCGGAAGCGCAGGAAAAACTGGATTTGACGATTTGCCGGGAAATGGCTCGCCAGAATTATCCAAAGATGAAGCAGGTTGAACTGATCCAAAAAATCAGCGACCTGAAAGAGAAGAATAACAAAACGGCTTATCTGCCTCAAATGGATGTCAAAGGACAGGCAACTTATCAGTCGGATGTTACTTCCATCCCAATTGATCTTTCGCGGTTTAATATGGAAATCCCTTCGGTTCCGAAAGACCAGTACAAAGTTTACCTCGATCTGAAACAAACGATCTGGGATGGAGGAATGACCCGTTCCCGAAATCAACTGGAAGCGGCTTCACTGGAGTCTGATTTGCAGAAAATAGAAGCCGACGTTTATCAGATTAATGGAATGGTGGATACCTATTATTTCAATTGGCTTATTGTTCTTCAGAACGAACAGGTTCTTTCTGCCCAGATGGAAGTCCTCGGTAAACAGGTCGAACGGCTTGAAAATGCCGAAAAAGCAGGCGCTGCCCGCGAAAAGGACATTGAAAAACTGAAAGCTGAAACACTTTTGCTGAAACAAAAGCAGATTGATCTGGCGTCCAAAAGGGTATCAATTGCGGAAATATTATCCATTCTTACCGGAAAAGAGATCAAGCCCGATGCTGTTCCGCAGATCCCTGCCGATGGCCTGGGTAAAGCCAATGAACTGAAACGACCCGAATACCAGCTTTTCGATTTACAGCAAAAACAACTGCTGGCCAGCGACCGGTTGCTGAATTCAACGCGAATGCCATCGGTCTATGCTTTCGGGCAGGCGGGTTACGGACGTCCGGCACTGAACATGCTAAGCACGGAATTTGATACCTATTACATGGTGGGTGTTGGGGTAAGCTGGCGCATTTTCGACTGGCAAAATGTATCGCGGAATAAGAAGATGAACAGCCTTCAGCGTGAGGTGATTGGTACTGTACAGTCCGATTTTGAGCAGAAACAGAAAATACAACTAGCCGATGCTTCGTCCCAGCTTTCCGATCTGAAACAACTGATTGCTTCCGATGAAGAGATTCTGGCCCTACGGAAAAAGATTTCAGCCACTGCATCATCGGAGCTTGAAAACGGCGTGATTACTTCAACCGATTACCTTTCGGACCTGAATTCGGAGACTGTTGCGCTCATCAATTATGCAACACACAAAATCCAGCTTGTTCAGGCTACGGTTAATTACAATAACATTTTAGGGAAATAACAGAATAACACAAACAGATATGAAACGTGACTTACTTTTTATCCTGCTGGCAGCATCGCTGGTATCCTGCGATCACCGGAACGAATTGTCGGATGCTTATGGAAATTTCGAGGTTGAAGATATTATTGTATCCGCCGAGACAACCGGAAAACTCCTGAAATCGGAGGTTTCGGAAGCCGATAAAGTTTCAAAAAACATGGAACTGGCACTGGTCGATACCATTCCG
>DAOQAB010000105.1:10806-13349 GCA_035353695.1 Prolixibacteraceae bacterium | reverse complement strand
TATGGCCATTCAACGAATCAAGAGTTTTCAACGAAGAATTTTCATCTCTTTCTTCGCAGCGTTCTGCATTTTTGCAGCAGCAATCCTTCTTTTCCAATACGAACGGGAAAAAGATTTCAGGGTCAAACAACTCGAAAACACGCTGGATAATATCACTGCTTTCGTGCACAATTACATCGAAGAAAACCACCTGATCGAAAGCCGCAATTTTCAGGCCATCGATTCATTGGTAAACATATTTCCCAATGAAAAAGAGCGCATTACCATTATCGATTCCAAAGGGAATGTTCTCTTCGACAGTTTTGTCAAGGACGTTTCAACCATGGAAAACCACCTCTCACGCCCCGAAATCCAGAAAGCATTTTACTCGGGAACAGGTCACAATATCCGTAAATCGAACACCACCCAACAGGAATTCTACTACTATGCAAGACATTACAACAACTACTTTGTCCGCACAGCACTGGTTTACGACATCCAGGTACAACATTTCCTAAAAATTGCCAGAGTTTTTATCATCTTCATAATCGTTCTATTCCTTCTCATGTGGCTCATAATCAACTTTGTCACACAAAAAGTCGGGAGTTTCATCACCGAATTAAAAGACTTCTCGGTGAAAGCGGCAGCCGGCGAAGAGATTGAGAACGAAACGACTTTCTCCGACAACGAATTGGAAACCATCAGCCAACAAATCAAAAAAATCTATAACCAGCTGAATAATACCCGATCGTCCTTGTCGAAAGAGAGGGATAAACTGTTCCAGCACCTGAATGTTCTTCATGAAGGGATTGCGTTTTTCCATCCCAACCGCGAACGGTTCCTTACCAACAGCCATTTCATTCATTATGTGAATATTATTTCAGACAAATCGACGGTTACAGCTCCCAATGTACTTGAAATTGCGGAACTAAAACCCATTGTCGATTTCATCAACCAGCATCAGAATGAAGCAATTGGTTCGCTTGCCGAACTGCCAAACTTCAGTATCACCATCGATAAAAATGAGTTCATCTTTGAAGTGAAGACGATCCTTTTTGCTGACAAAAGTTTTGAGCTTTTGATTACCGATATTACCCGGCTAGAAAAGCGGAAACTGATCAAACAACAGCTTACCGCCAACATTGCCCACGAGCTGAAAACACCGGTCGCTTCGCTAAAAGGATATCTTGAAACCATCATGACATCGAAAGATATCCCCGCCGAAAAGCGCGACTACTTCATTGAACGGGCTTTTGCCCAGTCAGAACGGCTCACCTGCCTGCTCAACGACATTTCGCTCCTCAACAACATCGAAGAAGGTGGCATGTTTTATGAAATGAAAAAAGTAAACATCAAACGAATCATCAACGAAACGATTGAGAACCAACAATTCCGCTTGGATGAGAAGAACATCACCTGCGATGTGGAGGTTGGGAACGAGGTAGAAGTAATGGGGAATGAATCGCTTTTGTCGTCGGTTTTCCTAAACCTGGTAGAAAACACCATCCGCTATGCCGGTGAAAACAAATCCATTACCATCCGGAATTATCACTCGGATGCCAAATTCCACTATTTTTCTTTTGCCAATAACGGCACAAGCATCGCCGAAGAGCACCTGCCCAGGATCTTCGAACGCTTTTATCGTACCGATGAAGGGCGCTCGCGTCAGACCGGCGGGACGGGGCTCGGATTAGCCATTGTGAAGAATGCGATTCAGCTGCACAAAGGCGAAATATCGGCCAGAAACCTGCCCAACGGAGGCCTGGAATTTTTGTTCTCGCTGGCAAAGGCATAATCGAACAAGAAGGATCAAATAAAAAGAGCCCATTTTAGTTCAACGGCAATCTGTTTTACAATCTTTTAACCCGATTGAAACCGAATTGCAATCATCGTTTTCTTTCTTCGTAAACAAAAATGAAAGAAGGAAAACGAAAAGTTAAACTGGTGGTTTTGTCCGACATCCACCTTGGGACATTCGGATGCAAGGCCAAGGAATTGCTGAGGTATCTGAAATCGATCGATGCAGAAACCCTTGTCCTTAATGGCGACATCATCGACGTGTGGCAGTTCAATAAACATTACTTCCCCAAATCGCACATGAAAGTGGTGAAGCACTTTACCTCCCTGTTGTCGAAAAAGAAAAAAATATACTACATCACCGGGAATCACGACGAGATGCTCCGAAAATTCAAAGGTTTCCAACTGGGAACTTTTGAAATCGCCAACCAACTGGAGCTGAATCTCGATGGGAAAAAAGCATGGATCTTTCACGGCGATGTTTTCGACAACTCGGTGAACCACACCAAATGGCTGGCCAAACTGGGCGGTCTGGGCTACAACCTGCTTATTTTAATCAACGCCATCATAAACCTCTTCAGCCGGTTGGTCAAAGGTGGCAAAATTTCTTTTTCAAAGAGTGTGAAAAACGGGGTTAAAGAAGCCTTAAACCGACGCAATAAATTTGAAAAGATCATTGCCGGAATTGCCGTTTCGAAAGGGTACGACTATGTGGTCTGTGGCCATGTCCATCAACCTCTAATGCATTTCATTGCCAACAATCAGGG
>DAOQAB010000105.1:4075-10706 GCA_035353695.1 Prolixibacteraceae bacterium | reverse complement strand
ATTTGTAACCCAACATTGACGGTTCTTTAATCATGCTGTAACAACATTCCGGGTTCTTTGCTGGTGAATTGAAATGATCAACAGGAATAAATAAAAATTGAAACCATTTGAAGAACTATTACAATGAAACGAACATGTTTGCTCACAATCAAAAAAAGCACTGTAAATGAATCATGTGAGTTCCATCCGGCAACTAAAGAAACAAATTATTTTCGGATGAAATTATCAACTTTTTTTCTAATTACCCTGCTTCTATTAAGTTCCACCGTTTTTGCCCAGAATACCATCACCGGCACAGTGACCGATGGGGCAACCAATGAGACACTGGTTGGCGCAACCGTTGCCATTCAGGGAACGACACAGGGCACCGTTACCGATTTTGACGGGAATTTCAAAATCGACAAAATGAATCCGGGCATCTACAACCTTGTGGTTTCATTTGTCTCTTATGATTCACAAATACTGAAAGTGGACCTGAAAAACAACCACGAACAAAACCTGAAAATCCAGTTAAAACCTGCAACACTCGACATTGGAGAGGTGAAAATTGTGGCACAACGCCGCGATAACACCGACATCTCGCTACTCTCTTCCATCAAAACACAGGATCTGATTGTAAGTGGGATCAGTGCCCAACAAATTGCCAAACTTCAGGATAAAGATGCCGCCGAGGTGATTCGCCGCGTCCCGGGGATCACCATCACCAGCGGGAAATTTGTTATTGTACGCGGTTTGATCGACCGATACAATTCGGTGATGCTCAATGGATCTACGGCCCCCAGTTTTGAAGCCGATAAACGGGCTTTTTCATTCGATGCCATTCCCAGTGGAATGATCAACAACATTCTGATTTACAAAACACCGGCACCCGAACTACCCGCCGACTTTGCCGGTGCCGCCATCAATATCGAAACCAAAAACATTGCTGACGAGAATAGCCTAATCATTTCATACAGTACAAAATATGTGGGGAACACCACATTCAACAACGATTTTCAAACCTATAAAGGAGGGAAAACCGACTGGCTGGGGTTTGATGATGGCACCCGCGATATTCCCGACGGGGTTCCTTCTACCGGTGTCTTCAAGACGTTATATACCTGGAAAAATGTCAGCGACTACCTGGAAAAGACCACGGAACTTGTCAATATTTCCAAACTCTTCAGCAACAACTGGGAGACTCGCAATAAATCACCTCTTCCCGACCAGAATTTGGCAATTACCCTCCAGCACCGGTTTGTTCTGGGAAAAATTTCCTTGGGAAACATTTCTTCTCTCTCATACAACTTGGGCAGCGACTTGCAAAATGTTCACCGGTTGGAATACGAAGACTACTCGGAGCTTCAAAACCGAATGATCAAGGATTTCGATTTTCAGGATCGGAAGTCGATCGAATCGGCCAAGATTGGTTTTATCCACAACTGGAATATCCTTTATGGCAAAAACCAGAAGCTCGAATTCCGGAACCTGATAAACCAAATGGGAAACAAAACCACCAACATTCGTAACGGTGTGAACTACTACAATGTAGACACCATTAAGTCGTACGACTTCCGCTACGAAAGCCGGTTCATCTATTCGGGGCAGTTAGCCGGCGAACAACACTTCAATCAGGATCGAACCAAGGTAAACTGGATGGCCGGTTTTGGGTATACAAAAAACGCTCAGCCCGATAACCGTCGCCTGACTTATGTGCTCGACAATAACGCAGAAAGTGAACACCATGAAGAGTATTTTTTACGGATACAAAACGTTCCAAACGCTTACCTGGCCGGGCGCCTCTGGCTAAATCTCAATGAAAAAATAGTCAATTACAAGGTTGACCTTGAACATCAGTTCCGGTTATTCAACAGCAAAAACGACTGGACAGTAAAAGCCGGAGCCTCTTATGAGCAGAAAAAACGGTCATTCAATTCACGACTGATTGGCGCCGTTGCTTACAACAATCCGCCAGACATCTTCTATAACCCGGTAAGTGAAATTTTTTCCGAAGAAAATATCTATTTTGACCAGACAGCTCCTTATAATCAGGATGGTATAACCTATCGTGAGAATACAAACGCCAAAGACAGTTACGATGGTGAAGACCGAAACCTGGCCGGTTATGTTGGATTAAAAATTCCAATTACCAAAAAATTCAACATTTATGGAGGCCTTCGGATCGAAAAATTTGACCGAAAGATCAGCAACTTCTACGAAAAAACCGGCAATACCGATGATCTGGATATCAAACGGGATACACTTAACTACTTCCCATCTATAAACCTGACCTACAACCTGAACGATAAAAACCTGATCCGCCTGTCGTATGGAAAAACCATCAACCGGCCCGAGTTCAGGGAAATGTCTGATTTCGATTACCAGGACTTCGACCTGTTTGCCATCATTCACGGGAACGACACCCTGAAAAGCGCCTACATCAGCAATTACGATTTCCGTTACGAATGGTATCCCTCACCGGGCGAAATTGTTTCGCTGGCAGCCTTTTACAAGGATTTCACCAACCCAATCGAAGTTTTCCTGATCCCTGCCGGAACCGGGTACGACTATAAACCTTTCAATACCGAAAAAGCTCACAGCATGGGGCTTGAACTGGATGTGAGAAAACAATTTTCGGAACTCGAGAATGCAAATGGATTTCTTAAATACCTGAAAGATTTAACCGTAGTTTTCAACACCTCACTCATCAAAAGCTACATAAACACCTCGCAGCAAAACTTTGCCCGCGACACAGTAAGAATCATGCAGGGCCAGTCGCCATATATCATCAACCTTGGGCTGAATTATAACAACCAGAAGGCGAAGTTTTCAGCAGGAATCACATATAACCGGATTGGAAAACGCATTGCCTATGTAGGAACGCCACTAAACCCGCACACTTGGGAACTTCCACGAAATTCCCTCGACCTGACCCTCCAGAAAGAGATTGGGAAAAGGGTAACAATCAGAGTTGGAATCAAAAATATCCTGAACGATCCGGTTCGGTTTGTTCAGTATTATGGATCAGACGAAAAAAAGGAAGTTGACACCTACCGCTTCACTCCCAACAAGAGTTTTGCTGTTGGGGTAACGATAAAATTATAACCTGAAATAAAAAAAATGAACAGATCTGATTTGAGTATGAATCTTTTAAATAAAACTAATAGTATGAAGAAAAATTTACTTTTAATTATCGCATCGCTGCTTATTACTTTTGGCACTTCGGCCCAAAGCATCAACGACAGCTTCTTCGATCATGTAACCTATGTTGGTGCATTTAATGGCACTTACGACTGGACCAGCGGGTGGACCGAATGGGATCCGGTGAACAAAGAGTATGCTGAGCCTACCGATTCAATCGGCAATGGACAGTTCGCTTATGATACAGGATTACACATCACAGCCAACGATACCCTAAGCGGAGTTGTAAAACTCAATGGCTGGGTATACGTTGACGAAGGTACTACTTTAGTGATCAAAGCAGGAACCATCATCCGTGGCACAGAAAAGAGCGCCCTGATTGTTCAGCGCGGAGGTAAAATCAATGCGGTTGGTACCAGTAGCAGTCCCATCGTATTTACAGCCTATCAACCATCCGGCCTTCGCTCGACCAGTATGTGGGGTGGTGTAGTCCTTTGCGGAAAAGCCACCAACAATATTGCCGGAGGTATTGGAACGGCTGAAGGTGGGATCAGCTCGCAATACGGAGGATCCGACGACAACGACAACTCAGGGGTAATGAAATATTGTCGTATTGAATTTGCTGGTTACGAAATAGCCACTGGTTCTGAAATCAATGGTTTGACTTTCTGCTCGGTTGGCCGTGGCACGACGATCGACCACATTCAGGTTTCTTACTCGGGCGACGACGCTTACGAATGGTTTGGCGGCACAATAAATGCCAAATACCTGATCAGTTACCGAACAGAAGACGACGACTTTGATACAGATAACGGATACCGTGGAATGGTTCAGTTTGGGGTTACTCTCCGTAGCAACGACATTGTTGACACCGATGCAGCCAATGGTTTTGAATCAGACAACGACGCTTCCGGAAGTACAGCAACACCGTTCACCCATGCAGTTTTCAGCAACATCAGTGCTTTTGGGCCTGCCATTAGTGCGACCGACCCAGTTACCTTGCAAACAAAACATGCCGATGGCTCCTGCATGAGATTACGCCGCAATACCCGTCTCCAGATCTACAACTCCGCATTGATGGGCTATGGCAAAGGTCTTCGTCTGGAATCGGACAGAAGCCAAACTGCTGCAAAATCAGACTCATTGACAATTCAGTACACCATTATGGCCGGCGTTCGTGGCGACAATTTCATTCAGGATGCCAATGCTACCGTAATGACAGCCACCACCATGGAAGAATGGTTCAAAGCTTCTTCACGCCATAACAGCGTTCTGACCAACAACTCGGATGTAAAAATCACCGATCCATACAAGCCGGGAAATCCAAATTTCCAGCCTTCGACAGGTTCTCCGGTTCTGAACGCTTCCTGCTGGTATAAAGAATCGACCAACAACACCGAAGCTTCGATCGATAATAGCTTCTTCGACCATGTAAGCTACATTGGCGCTTTCGACGGCACAACCAATTGGACCAGCGGGTGGACCGAATGGGACCCGGTAAATAAAGAATATGCTGAACCAACAATAACAAAAGGTAACGGTCAGTTTTCCCTGGCTACAGGCACACACATTACAGCCAACGAAACCTGGAGCGGGGTAATCAAACTCGATGGTTGGGTGTATGTTGATGCCGGTGTAACATTGACCATTCAACCCGGAACCATTATCCGAGGCACTGAAAAGAGTGCGTTGATGATCCAGCGAAACGGTAAAATCAATGCCGTTGGAACCAGCACAAACCCCATTGTATTCACAGCCTATCAACCGGCAGGCCTTCGTACTACCAGCATGTGGGGCGGTGTTGTCCTGTTGGGAAATGCAACCAATAACATTGCCGGTGGTGTAGGAACTGCCGAAGGCGGGATCAGCTCTCTTTATGGTGGTTCTGACGACGAAGACAACTCGGGTGTCATGGAATATTGCCGTATCGAATTCGCCGGTTATGAAGTGGCTACCGGTTCTGAAATCAACGGGTTAACGTTCTGCTCGGTTGGCCGTGGCACAACCATCGACCATATTCAGGTTTCTTACTCGGGCGACGATGCTTATGAGTGGTTTGGCGGCACAGTCAATGCAAAATACCTGATTTCGTATAAAACCGAAGACGATGATTTCGACACCGACAACGGATATCGCGGATTGGTACAATATGGCATCGCTCTTCGCAGCAACGACATCGTTGATACGGATGCTGCCAATGGTTTTGAATCGGACAACGACGCTTCCGGAAGTACCGCAACAC
This sequence comes from Prolixibacteraceae bacterium, assembly GCA_035353695.1. Taxonomy (GTDB): domain Bacteria; phylum Bacteroidota; class Bacteroidia; order Bacteroidales; family Prolixibacteraceae; genus CAYMTR01. The sequence goes on along the minus strand of DAOQAB010000105.1, from coordinate 5,344 downwards.
CGTTCACCCATGCGGTCTTCAGCAACATCAGCGCCTTTGGTCCAGCCATCAGTGCAACCGACCCAGTAACGCTTGCCACCAAACATGCCGACGGTTCCTGCATGAGGTTGCGTCGCAATACCCGCCTGCAAATTTACAACACATCCTTTATGGGCTATGGCAAAGGTCTTCGTTTAGAATCGGATGGAAGCCAAACTTCAGCACAATCGGATCTTCTGACGGTTCAGAACTGTATCATGGCCGGCGTTCGTGGCGACAATTTCATTCAGGATGCCAATGCAACCGTAATGACTGCCGCCACCATGGAAGAATGGTACAAAGCTTCTTCACGCCACAACAGCGTTCTGACAAACAACTCAGATGTAAAGATCACCGACCCATACAATTATGCAAGCCCAAATTTCCAGCCACAAAGCGGTTCTCCGGTTTTGAATGCTTCGTATTGGCACAAAACTTCAGCAACAACCATAAAGAACAGTGTCGCACTAAAAAATTATCCAAACCCATTCACGGGCGAAACCACCATTGTTCTTAATGTTGGAAAAGAGTCTAATGTTAGTGTCAATGTGTACAATAACATGGGAACAAAAGTCGGTCAACTCTACACAGGAAAAGTAAACACGGGCAATCACGAATTTACCTTCGATGCTACCACAATGCCCAAAGGAATTTACTTCGGTGTAGTAACCGTTGACCAAACTACCAGCACATTGAAAATGATTGCCCGCTAATTGTTAGTGAAAATCGTTTCAATGAAATTAACACAAAATAATAGGATCAGAGTTAGTTCCGGAGAAAACCGGAACTGCTCTTTTCTTTTCAACCCCAACAAAGAGACTTATCGGCAATTCATTTCAAGTAACAATCAAATTGATCAATTTTAAACAGAAGCATTATCATGAGAAAAATTGGCTTACTTATCGGAATTTTGTTTTTGACCATCTTTTCCGCTTTTGCCCAGGATATTAAAGAAATCGATGGAATATATTACAAAGGAGACACTCCGTTTACCGGCACCTACACCGTCAAATTCGACAACGGGAAACCCAAAATTGTAATGAACCTGGTTGACGGAATGAAAGAGGGCGAAACGAACGTTTATTTTCAGAACGGAGAACTGAACGAGATCAGATCCTACCGAAAAAATGCGATGGATGGCACCTGGGTTACCTACAACGAATACAAGGTAAAAGTTGCTGAAGCCCGCTATCTCAATGGGAAAAAAGATGGAAAATGGTACATCTGGGACGACAACGGAACCCTTATCTA
>DAOQAB010000105.1:0-3975 GCA_035353695.1 Prolixibacteraceae bacterium | reverse complement strand
AACTGGAATCACAACCCGGCGGTCATTCGTCCAATGTGTACCGGTTACTGAAAATCTATGGAACCAACTTCAACAGCATGATTGAAAAAGATTTCTACATTGGTAACTCAAAAAGTGAAGGGTTGATAGTATCGCTGGAACAAAACAGCGAAGAACTGAACAAAGCAATAACCCTGCTGAGCGAGAACATCCCTCAAAAAACCAAAGGATACATCAGCCAGACCATCTACATCCTGCTGATCTTTATAACCGTCTGCACGGCAGTGGCTTTGCTGATTGGATTGCTGATTATTCGAAGTACCCTCAACCTCATGGGGGGAGAACCCGAAGAAGTTGCCCTGATTGCCAACAGCATCTCCCGGGGAAACCTTCAGCTAAAGTTTGATGAAACAAAAGATTATGAAGGGGTGATGAAATCGATGGTTACCATGACTCGGAAAATTGCAGCCATTATTCAGAACATTCACAAAAGCAGCGAACAAGTTTCGATTGCCAGTCAGCATTTTACAACCACCTCTCAAAACATTTCGCAAGGAGCATCCGAACAATCGTCGTCGATCGATGAAATTGCCGACACGGTAGCATCCATCAGCCAAAGCATCAGCCAGAATGCGGCCAATGCCCTCGAAACCGAAAAAATCACCCGGACCGTAAAGAACAGGATCAGCGAAATAAAGGATCAGTCAGACCTTTCGCTCGAAACCAACAAAATCATTTCTCAAAAAATTGAGATGATCAACGGCATTGCGGCCCAGACCAAAATCCTTGCCCTGAATGCAGCCGTTGAGGCAGCCCGCGCGGGAGTTCATGGCCGTGGATTTAATGTGGTGGCCGAAGAGGTTAAACGATTGGCCGACGACAGCTCAACTGCGGCAAAGGAGATTATCAAGCTAACCAACAGCAGCCTTGTCGAATCCGAAAATGTAAGCAAGCTGATCGATGAAATTATTGCCCCTATCAATAAGTCGACCCTGCTTGTCCAGCAGATTTCGGATGCCAGTCAGGAACAGCGCTCCGGCGCACAACAAATCAACCAGACCATTCAGGGACTTTATCAGCTTAGCCAGGAAAATGCGGTCGCATCGGAAGAAATGGCAACCAATACCGTTGAACTGGAACAACAGATCTATTCACTCAAACAGATGGTTTCCTATTTCAACACGGGCAGCGACTCAGCCCACAGCAACACCATCAGCATCAAAGCCAAAAAGAACAAGAAGAAAGAAAAATTCACGCTACCCGATCTGAGCCAGCTTGGAATTAACCCGATTGTAGTAAGCCGAAAATAAGAACCAACAACAAATAGTATGAAAAAATACAAAACAGCCGTCCTGCTCACAGGTTCCGGAGGGAACATATCGCAGGAAACAGCCATTATCGACCAACTGATCAAAAGTAGAGAATTAGCACTAAATGAAGAGGATACATTTCTTGCCGCATCGGGTTCCGGGGCATTAAACCTGGTTGCCATCAACGCTTGTTTCAGGGACGACAATCCCTGTTCGTGGAATCAGTTCTACAAAGAGCGTTTTCTCCGCTCTATTTCGGACGACGAAATCTTTATAAAAGTCGACCCCATCCACTGGATCACCATTCCCCAGCGAAGAAAATTCAACGAATTGGTCACCGCTGCCGGGTTTGCAAAAATCTCGGATCTTCCTTTCGACTCGGCCATATTAACCACATCGGTCAACGAGAACAAAGCCAACTGGCTAAAAAGCACGGCAAAGAAAGAGAGAGACATCAGCCTGACCGATATCCTTATGGCTTCATCGGCCATACCGGTTCTCTACCCTACCCAGCAGTTAAACAGCACCACCGACAATTATCCCAACCGATTTATCGGGGCCAATTATGAAGGAGCCATGCTGGGATTGTTTTACAAATTCAGGAAGCAGATCAAAAAAATCGTTCAGGAACACGGTACTTTTGAAAAGATTTTCATCATCAGCCCCAGCCGGCTTTATAATTACAACGCCTCTATCGACCACGATCTTTCGCTGATGCTTCCTCCTGAAAAGTTCCAGTTCAACCAGTTTCTGAACCAGATTTCGCTTCAAGGGTTCCTTACCTTTCTGATTAAACTCCAAAAGATCAATACCCAAAAGAGCCTGTCTAAATCCATCAGTATATCCATCCCCGAAATGGAATACCATTTTGGGCTGCTCGATTACTCAAACCAGATGGAGAAATACGAAAAGGTAAAAAACTGGTTTGACAACAACCCGGAAAGGCTGTCGGTGGATATCGAAGACTTCATCAGAGAGACAGTTTTCGTACCTTCCTTCGCCGAGAATTACGCGTCAGATGCTGATCATTAATCGTTCCACATGAAGCACTGTTTTAATCAAACTGTAACCGTTCTGCAATTCCGGTTTAATCGCCGCAGGGTACATTTGACCTGTAATTTGTAAAAAGATAAACACATAAGAAAATGAAAAAGATATTTCTCAGTTTAATCATTGTTGGCATGACAATGGTTTCGTTTGCAAAAAACGAAGGAAACAAAACCGAAGCCGATAATTCAGCAACTGTAGCACCAGCCACAGCACATATTCAGCTTTCGGGCGTCGTAACCGATAAAACTTCCAACGAAGCGTTGGTTGGCGTAGAAGTGAAAATTGAAGGCACCAATGAAAAGGTTTATACCGATTTTGACGGAAAGTTTACTTTCAGGAATTTGAAACCGGGCGAGTACAACCTTGTCGCTTCCTACATTTCGTACGAAAAGAACGTAGTAGAACACGTGAATGTGGGCACAGACAACCAGGTTGCCATTAGCCTCGAATCATCCAATTAAATTGTTCATCTCATTCCCTTTATACGGGTCGTCTCCTTCAGGGATGGCCTTTGTTCGTTACCGAAACATCTATTCCCACCGAAAACCAAAGGCCTTCTGTAAAATGTTATTGATCTTTAATCAATCTGTAACCACATGGTAACCGTACAATATTAGCTTTGCTCAGAGTTAAATAGTTCTCAAAATTTCACTCAATTTTTTAGCAGGTAAGGTAAGCCTGTTTTTATTTAAGATTGATCAGCCGCTCCCTGGGGAGCGGTTTTTCATTTCAAGCAAGCATCGCTTCACAAACAAGTACGGATCATATCGCAAACAAGTACAGATCATTTCGCAAACAAGTACAGATCATTTCGCAAACAAGTACGGATCATTTCACAAACAAGTACGGATCATTTTTACGACAGGTATAATCCCCTTTTCTGTTGTTTTTCGAAGAGATATTTGTGAACGAGCGTACTTGTTATATGTGGATAAAACACTGAAGGAAGAAAAATCAATCAGGTCGTGCGGCATCTATCCACAAAGATTCACTTACTTCAAGAGCTTTGTCCTTATAGACTACTTCCACAAATCTTCTGTCTTGATCACTTTTCCTTTACTTGCACGCGACTTTTGTATCTGTTGCACGAACTCAGGACTGTATGGGCTTTTTTCTTCATCCTGCTCTGATTTTATCTTAAATAACCCTAAAGAGACAAAGAGGTCAATTGCTTTTTTTGCAGCTTGATTACGTCCATCGTATTCGAATGTGATTTGTGCCATTGCTTTTTTTAGCAAATATAATACTCTATCAATCAATTCACACAAGTTAAAGGATCAAAAACAGCAACCTTTTTTTGGGCGAACAAATTCTTGCGGGCGAAGGAAAGAACAGAACTTTTCCATTTCACCCGAAACAATTGATGAACCAATGATAACCACAGAATATTCTTCCATTACTATCTTGTCCATGTACCATTAGAATTTCCAGGAGATGCAATACTTCATATCGGTAAAATGGTCGATCAGCTCTTCGTTGTGTTTCAGCCAGGAACCGTTTAACCGATTCTTCTCCGATGTCAGTTCAAAATGAGCCAAAGCAATCCCCATGTCGATATCGTGCAACCCTTTCTGCTCATATTTTTCGTTAACCGGTTTTTTAAAGAAGTGAAACTCCCGCCTGGCTTCGTCCATAA
>DAOQAB010000104.1:0-13354 GCA_035353695.1 Prolixibacteraceae bacterium | reverse complement strand
ACCAAATACATCAACGAACAGGTAAACGATATCGACGGGGTGAAAATCGATTTCCCGAAAAGCTGGGTACACCTTCGCAAGTCGAACACCGAACCCATCATCCGCATCTATTCCGAAGCCGGAACCATGGCCGAGGCGGATGGGTTGGCACAACAAATCATTGGCGACATAAAAGAGATTATTCGTCAGTAGGAAAAAGTCATTAGTCATTAGGAAAAGGATTCCAAATGACTAATGACTCTTTCCTTATCCCTCCTTCCTATCGGTATTCCTTTATCAAAACATTGTTAATACCAGCAGAGTTGTAGCAGCCCGGGTCATAATAGGCATCTGTGGCATTGCCATTCGATCCCCTTGCCCAAAGGCTTACGGTATGTGAACCAGCTGCAAGGCTCTTAAATACCCCATTGATACTGATTGGAACAAACTTTTTGGGGTCTTTAACCAAAGCGGTTGCGTTGCCAATGGTTGTTTTAACATTGTCAACCCTGAGTTCAAACTCTACGCCAGTACAACCTGTCAGAAATATATCGACATATAAGGTAGTTTGGAGAGTGAGTTCCAACCAGGTATCTGCAGCAATTTTGGTTGCAGTACCCATATCGGCAATCTTTTGCCAGGTTGGTGTAACAGTTACCAGATTTTTGCAACCTGCCGGTTGAAAAGCAGATATTTTAGTCGAATGATCCTGCCAGGAAGTCAAACCGGTTGCATCGGAAACTAGAACCTTACCATCTCCGGGATCTCCTCCTGTGATTTTAACCGTACCTTTTACCTCCAGATCCGCTGTCGGTACAACTCCTGGTTCTGTCTTGATCCCAACTTTACTGTGTGTCAGATCGACAGTCATGGCTGCCGTAGTCTCAGAACGAATAAATGAAATCTGGTCCAACGGATCGTTGTATAAGATTCCCCAGTAAGGAAATGCAGGTGAGTGGCTTACCACCATTCTATTTGGATTATTGGTTCCATTACTATAGAGTGTAACCAAGCCGGCATCTTCGGCACGAAGAGCATAGGGCACACTGATCAGTTGGGTTGTCCCCATTTCAACATAACTGGTTCCACCAGTGGGGTCTATTTCAACTTTAAGAAATTTATCTCCATTCGCCCACACAATTCCATCCATGGTCCCGCTCACAATGGTCCCGGCGCCAATTTGCACGTTATAGAGACCATACGTATTGGTTGTTGCCTTGTGGGTTTCAGAATAGACAACTGAACCTGAAACACTACCATCGATTATTGATAACCGGAGTTTGATTGTCTGATCTTTGATTGGTAACCCAGTACTCGAACGGGCTATACCCTGATAATTAATCAAATTGGGTGATTGGGCAACTAACTGGTTTATGGAGAACAGAATTATGATTAAGAAAGTGAAAATGACTCGTTTCATAAGTTTTAAATTTTAAGTGGATAATACATTATTTTTGAATCTTAACCGTTTTGGTATAGGTGCCAATACGACTGATAAAACGGACATCAAGCAAGTAAATGCCGTTAGGAAAACTCATTAAGTTGAAAGATTGTTCAGAAATGCCATTTTCAATTTTCACTTCTTCTTTTAGAACAATCCTTCCGCTTATATCAACAAGATGAAAACATAATTTACCGGGACACTCGAAAGAGGTCTCAACGACACATTGTTGTGCCCCGTTTCCCTGATAAACCTTAATCTTATCGGTATCACTTTTCAACCGATCGACAAAATTACCAGATGAAGTTAAAGGTTGAAGAAAGCCCTGTGTAATGATCAATGAGGGTGTTTGATTCGTTTCGATAGCGGCCATTTCCCCTACCGACCATTCGTAAGTTACCATTTTATACGTTGAAGATCCTCCCGAAGAGTTGACTATCGAGGGATCTTTTTGTGCCCGGCAATCGATTGCCAGCAGAACACCCAATAACAGAAAAAAAATTGTTTTTCTCATAGAGTATCGATTTAGGGTTAATAATTTACTCTCATTATAATCCAAAGAGTGGAAAGGAGGGTTAGTAATGAAGAGTTTTATTTTATCTTTTTTAATGATCGATGAGGTAATTCCCATCTTTATCCAATTTACGAAAAAAAAGACATCTCTCTGTATTTCAGCCCCAAAATATCCAACAAAGTTTCTATCCGATAAGTTTTTACAGAAAACTGTTGCGATTCTCCTAGAATCCGTTAAGATTTAATCTAAAAAAAAATTCTTAACTATTTTTTCAAAACAATGATGGATTTAAAAAATCCTTTTACATTTGTTCGTAATTTTACGAACAATGAGTACAAAAGAGTTTTTTACGGAAAAACAGAAACGGCTGGCACGCTATGCCAAGGCGCTGGGGCATCCGATACGGATTTACGTGATGGAAACCCTCTCGAAACAGAGTTGCTGTTACAGTGGAGACCTGACCGATATTCTTCCGATTGCCAAATCAACCCTTTCACAACATCTTAAGGAGTTGAAAGATGCCGGATTGATTCAGGGCGAAATTGAAGCCCCAAAAATCAAATATTGTGTCAATCGGGAGAATTGGGCTGAAGCGCAACTGCTGTTCAAAGAGTTTCTGAGTCAACCCACCAGCTCCATAAAAGAGGTGTGTTAGGGCTACAAAAGTTAGATCTATAATAACTTAAAAAGTAATTTTAAAATCATTAAATGAACGAAAACAACAATAACGTAGACCCTATAAACACCCCTTCAGGGGGTTTGGGGGTTCAAGCCCCCACTTCAGGGGGATGGGAGGTTTGTAGCCTAGATATTAAAGTATTAGGCACTGGCTGCCCAAAATGCCGGTCACTCGAAAAAACCGTCATCAACGCCCTGGCCGAACTTGACGTTGCAGCCAGTGTAAGTAAGGTAGAGGATATTGCTGAAATTATGAATTACGGGGTCATGTTGACACCCGCTCTGGTTATCAACGGCAAAGTGGTTGTAAAAGGAAGAGTTCCTTCGATTGATGAAATTAAAAGTCTAATTACTAACAAATAAAACGATGAAACGCATTGTCACTTTATTCTGTCTTGTTTTTTTGTTTACGGTTACCACAACGTATGCCCAATGCTGCAAGAATGCGGCCCAGGCTGGTTGTAAAACGACATCAACCCAATGCCAGAAAGCTGAAAATTCTTCTGTAAAGGCATATTATTTCCATGGCACACGCCGCTGTGCAACCTGTATGGCGGTAGAAGACGTAACCAAAGAGGTGCTGAAAAACGCGTTTAACGACAAAATTCCATTCCAGTCGATCAACCAGGAAGAAGACAAAAAAAACCCGCTCATCGAAAAGTATAAGATCAGCGGCCAAACGTTGCTGATCATAAAAGGAGATAAAGTGGTCGATTTAACCAATGATGCCTTCATGTATGCCCGCAACAATCCCGACAAGTTCAAAGAAAAACTGAAATCAACCATCAATTCACTGTAATAAACGATGGAATTACTTCAGCACTTTTTTGAGAACTCGCAGTTTCCGCTGTTTTCGGCTTTTCTGCTGGGACTAATGACCGCCATTAGCCCCTGCCCTCTGGCAACCAACATTACAGCCATTGGGTTTATCAGCAAGGATATTATCGACCGGAAAAGGGTCTTCTTCAACGGGCTGATTTATACGTTGGGCCGGGCAATATCATACACCGGCATTGGTCTGCTGTTTTTCTTTGGTGCTGAAACCTTCAAGTTGGAAGGTTTCTTTTCAACCTGGGGCGAAAAATTACTGGGCCCGCTTCTAATCATCATTGGTTTGTTTATGGCCGGAGCCTTCAACTTTATTGGAATACCCGGATTGGGAGGAATCTCCGAAAAGATGGAAAACCACGCACAAAAAGGTTTCGGGGGTGTATTGCTTCTGGGGGTTGTTTTTGCTATGGCCTTTTGCCCGTACAGTGGCGTACTCTATTTTGGTATGCTAATCCCAATGACCATCAGCAGTGCTTCGGGCTTATACCTGCCGGTTGTATTTGCGCTGGCCACCGGTATTCCGGTAATCATTTTTGCTTGGCTCATTGCTTTCTCTGTGGGTTCGATCAGTGGAATCTATAACAAAACCAAAACGTTCGAACGTTGGTTCCGAAGGATTGTCGCGGTATTATTTATTGGAGTCGGCATTTATTACACCATCTTGCTGCTAATGTGATTCTGCATTCCTAACTATTGATTCAAAAATCCATTCCAACTAATTGAGATAGAAAGAATAAAATATAAAAACAAAGTTCGTGATTTTGCGAACAACGAACAATATCAACGATGAAACTTTTTAAAAATCAATATGCTAAAGCAATCGCTCTCCTTCTGGGTTGGATCTTGTTGTTTCTAAACCTGAAACCGATAGCCAACCTGCTGGTTTTCGATCTGATCGGTTTAAAATCAGGAACCCATTTTGGGGAAGCTGTCTGGTTTTTTGTGTTTGAAGTGCCAAAAGTGTTGCTCTTGCTGGTACTCATCGTCTTTGTGGTAGGTGTTATCCGGAGCTACTTTTCGCCCGAAAAGACAAGAAAAGCGCTGGAAGGAAAACCGCTCTTTATTGGGAATATTCTGGCGGCAATGCTTGGAATTGTCACACCGTTTTGTTCCTGCTCGGCAATTCCGCTTTTTCTTGGGTTTGTCGAAGCAGGAATTCCCATTGGGGTTACCTTCTCCTTTCTCATTGCTGCACCAATGATTAACGAAGTGGCGGTGGTTTTGCTTTTCGGATTGTTTGGCTGGAAAGTCGCAGCGATCTACGTTGCAACCGGACTTTTGATTGCCATTTTTTCAGGCTGGGTGATTGGCAAACTGAAACTTGAAAAATTTGTGGCCGACTGGGTCTTCAACGTGAAAAGTATGAACAATGAGTTGGAAGAGGTAAAGCTCTCCTTTTCCGACAGGCTTACTCATGGATTTGAAGTAGTAAAAGAAATTGTGGGCAAAATTTGGATCTATGTTCTGATTGGTATTGCGGTGGGTGCCGGCGCTCATGGTTATGTTCCCGACAATTACCTGGCCGGATTGCTCGGAAAACAAAACTGGTATTCTGTTCCGCTGGCGGTGTTAATTGGTGTCCCACTTTATTCCAACGCAGCCGGGATTATACCCATTGTCAGTGTGTTGATTGAAAAAGGGGTTTCTCTGGGAACGGCACTTGCATTTATGATGGCCGTTATTGCCCTCTCCCTTCCGGAAATGATCATTTTGAAAAAAGTGCTGAAATGGCAGTTTATCGCCATCTTCATCGGAGTCGTTTCAACCGGGATTATAATTGTAGGATATTTGTTTAACTCTATTTTATAAAAATGTCATGAAAACAACAACATTAGGTTTTATCGGCGGCGGCCGTATCACGCGCATACTTTTGCAAGCATTCGAAAATGCAACTGTTTCTTTGGATTCGATTGCTGTTTTTGATACCAATCAAAATGCCTTGGCAAAACTGAAAGAAATGTTTCCTCAACTACAAACGACCGATCGAATCGAAGAGGTAGTAAAATCTGACCTGGTTATTCTGGCGATCCATCCTCCTGTTGTAATGGAAACGTTGGAAAAAATAAAAAAACAACTGTCGGCAGCGTCAGTCTTTCTTTCTTTAACTCCTAAATTCAACATTGAAAAATTAGAAAACATTCTGGGAATGAACAACATTGCAAGAATGAACCCAAGTGCTTCAACCATTGTAAACAAAGGTGTTAACCCAATTTCCTTTTCCAGCACATTCGATGATAACAAAAAACAAATGCTGCTTGATCTTGTGAAAGCATTGGGATACATACCCGAGGTTGATGATTCAAAGATCGAAGCGTATGCAGTAATTAGCGCGATGGGACATACCTACTTCAACTTTCAGCTGCAAAAACTGAAGGAACTGGCTGTTTCATTTGGAATGGATGAAGATGAAGCTAAAATTGCAATAACCAACATGTTGTGGGGAACAACCGAAACGTTGTTCCGTTCAAACCTTACTTTTGCCGAAGTAGACGATTTGGTTCCGGTAAAACCCTTGAGTGAGGTGGAAGAAACTATTAAAGGGTACTACGATCAATACCTGAATGCAATCTTCAACAAAATAAAACCACAATAAAATAACAGCAATGAAGGTATTAATCCTTTGTACCGGAAACAGTTGCCGCAGCCAAATGGCACACGGCTTTCTGCAATCGTTCGACCCAAACATTACCGTTTGTTCAGCAGGAACCGAAGCTTCAGGAATGCTTAATGAAAAAGCCGTTGCCGTGATGAAAGAAGCGGGAATCGATATTAGCCACCACACTTCCGACCCGGTAGAAAAATACCTTAGCGAAGAGTGGGATTATGTAATTACCGTTTGCGGCGGTGCCAATGAAACCTGCCCGGCTTTCTTCGGAAAGGTGAAACACCGCCTGCATATTGGATTCGACGATCCAAGCCATGCCTCCGGAAGCGAAGATTTCATCCATTCTGAATTCATCAGGGTAAGAGATGAAATCAAAGAAACGTTTTGGAAATTCTATCAGGAGAATTTGAAAATCAAATAAATATTCAATGAAAACCCGTCTCAAATTTCTCGACCGTTACCTTACCTTGTGGATATTCCTGGCGATGTTTATCGGAATAGGTGCTGGCTGGTTGAGCCCCAAAGTTGCTGAATTCTGGAACAGTATGTCTTCAGGCACCACCAATATTCCTATCGCCATTGGATTAATCGTAATGATGTACCCACCACTGGCCAAGGTGAAGTATGAAGAGTTGGGCGATGTTTTTAAAAACACAAAAATTCTCGGCCTTTCATTGGCCCAAAACTGGTTTATTGGTCCGGTGCTGATGTTCCTGCTGGCTATTATCTTCCTTCAATTTAACATCGACTACATGTACGGGTTAATCCTCATCGGACTGGCGCGTTGCATTGCCATGGTGATTGTCTGGAACGACCTGGCCAAAGGCGACCGCCAGTATGCTGCCGGACTGGTTGCCTTTAACTCGATCTTTCAGGTACTCTTCTTTTCGTTCTACGCCTGGCTCTTTATCGCCGTTCTGCCTGGCTGGTTTGGTCTGCCGGTAAACGATTCTGTGGCACAAATCACCATTGGACAGATCGCCAAAAGTGTGTTTATCTATTTAGGTATTCCGTTCATTGCGGGTTTCCTCACCCGTAATATTCTGATCAGGATCAAAAACATACAATGGTATGAAACGAAATTTGTCCCAAAAATCAGCCCGTTAACCTTGGTGGCCCTGTTGTTCACCATTGTGGTGATGTTCTCGCTCAAGGGAGAATACATTGTAAAAATCCCGCTCGATGTGGTCCGTATTGCGATTCCCCTGTTAATCTACTTTGTGGTAATGTTTCTTGTTTCCTTTTTTATGAGCAAGAAAATTGGAGCCACTTACGAGCAGGCCACCACCTTATCGTTTACCGCAGCAAGCAACAATTTCGAACTGGCCATCGCCGTAGCCATCGCTGTTTTTGGCATCAACTCCGGCGAAGCATTTACCGCTGTGATTGGCCCGCTAGTCGAAGTGCCGGTAATGATTGGTTTGGTGAATGTGGCCTTCTGGTTTAAGAAGAGGTTCTTTACAGAACCAAAAACCGAATGATTCAGGTTTTATCATTTACTGATCTGATACGCCATCAACGATTTACCGTGCCGGATGTAAAGTACACCGCCGTGAATCATCGGATAGGCAATGTGTTCCTTCGAACCTTCTGAAACAACAAATTTGCTTATGGGTCTCATCTGAGATCCGGAAATATCGATCAGGTTCATGTTGCCATTGTCGGTATAGCAAAACAGCTTGTCGTCAGCAACAATCAGTGAACCGCTCAGATTTTTCAGGGTATCGGTTACCGCACCGGTATTGGTATTAACACACCACAACTTTTTGCTTCGTGAAGTAGCATAGAGTTTTCCATTGGTGACTACAAAACCATTGAAAAAGTTTTTTGCATCGCCATTTCTCCAAACCTCCACAACCGATTTTCCGTCGGGCGAAAGCTTAAGCTTCATAGCACCCTTCCCCTTTTCATTCCCCGGCACACTATAAATACACCCATCGGAAAAGATTGGGGTGTTGCAACATTCGTCGCTCATTTTCACAGAATCTTCATGAACAGACCACAACAGTTCACCACTGGCGGCATCAAGGGCAAAGAGGTTATCTTTCGAAACAGTTATCAGCAATTTCCGCTCGGGCAGGGAAATCATCATGGGCGAGCAAAAAGCAGTCTCTTGCGACAATGCTTTAGAAATCCAGACCATATTTCCATTAAAGCGGTCGAGACAAACCACATTCGTATCTTTTCCTCCCGGATAACAATAGACATAATTACTATCGGCCAGTAGCGACTCGCTATAACCAAAATATCCACAGGTTGCCCCAAAATCTTTTGTCATGTGCTTCGACCACACTTCTTTGCCCGTTTGAGCATCCACACAGGCAATGCGGCCAAGACCAGAATGAACGTACACCAAACCGTTGTAAACCGTAGGTGTTGAACGTGATCCGGGAAATCCGGCAGAAAAACCTTCACCAGTAAACTCCGGACCATTAGGAGACTTCCAGAGAATTTTTCCCTGAAGACTGAACGCAAAAAGCTGACTGGTACTATCTGTTTCCCCGTTCACATAAAGAATATCCCCACTAATTACCGGCGATCCATACCCATTCCCAATGGTATCGGTCGACCAGAGCAATTGGGGCCCTTCGGCAGGCCATTCATCCAACAGATCCGATCCCGGGTAAATGCCATCGCGATTAACGCCCCTGAACTGGGCAACAGGTTGGCTTTGGGCTGCAAAAGCAGTGAAAAGCAAAATGGTGGTTAAAAGGTTCTTCATAGCTATTGAATGATTTGGTTGGTTCGATTGAGCTCAAAAATAGGTGGAAAGAGCGAAAAAACAAATTTTGAAGAGTTCAATCATTAATCGCCACAGAAAAAGCATTTCTGTCTTCTTTAAAGAGGTATATCTCCCCATCCAAAATAAAAAAGAACTTCTGATTTTTATGTTTGTTCAAGATTCCGATGCCACTTTTTTTAAATCAGACTTTTGATTTTTCTGAGTATTCTGTTGATCTTTGAAAAAAATGAAAATATCAGGATCAACCAATGGCCTTTTGCAAAACATATCAATTCCGGAAGAGAAAATATGGCAGTGAATTGCTCATCGACCTGATCAGGCTTGAATCCCTTGAACCCTATATCCGTAGCACGCCTTGCCACATCCTTTCTTATTACGACATTACCCTCATTCATAGTGGATCGGGATGCTTTGCCCTCGATGAACAGGTGTTTCCTGTTCAAAAGAACCGGCTCTATTTTACATCTCCCGGGAGGATCCGCGAATGGAAAGTTAATCAAATGCCACGCGGGTTGGTGCTGATTTTTGAGGAGGAGTTTTTGTGTAACTTCTTTAACGATGCCTTGTTTGTTAAGAACTTATCTTTCTTCAACAGCCAATCGGCTTCACCAAGCCTGATCCTTTCTGATCGGGACGAAGAATACCTGACAAACCTGATGATCCAGATTGAACAGGAAATTCATCAGAAAAAAGAGACACACCTGCTCCGGGCATTGCTATACCAGGCGTTGGCTTGGCTCGATAAGCTTTATCGGTCGGGCTTTCACATCGAAAATAACCCTTCGGGCAATAAAACCGCTCTGTTCAGCCAGCTTGTCGAAAACCATTTTCGCAATGAACATTCGGTTGCTTTCTATGCCGAAAAACTTTGCATCACCCCCGGATATTTAAACGATCTGATCAAGAAAGAGACCGGAACTTCTGCCAAACAATTCATCATAAACCGGCAAATAACCGAGGCCAAACGATTGCTTCTCTACAGCGAACTGCCCATTTCGGAAATTTCGTGGCAACTGGGGTTTAACGACCCTTCGTATTTTACCCGGCTATTCCGCCACGAAACCGGCACCTCTTCCCTTGCCTTCCGAAAAAAACATCCCTGAAAAGTACCATTTTTACCCTGCTTTCTGTTGGTAGCCAATCTTCATCCGTTGTATTTTTGTTTTGTTAAACAATATTTGGATAACCATGAAACATTTATTCTGTATCACATTTTTAATTTTCTCCATTATGGCAACAGCACAAGAAAACAAAACAATCGAAAGCACCATCATCGAACTCGAAAAAGCGGCGCTTGAAAAATGGAACAACGGTGACCCTTCGGCTTTTCTCGAACTTTCGGCAACCGATGTGGTTTACTTTGACCCATACCTTGAAAAAAGGATCAATGGGTTGTCAGAACTTACAAAACTTTACGAACCGCTTAAGGGACAAGGATTCAGCAATCGGTTCGAATTAATCAACCCGCTGGTTCAGGCCTCAGAAAAGATGGCCGTACTGACATTCAATTATGTATCGTATTCGGGAAATACCCCAAGCAGATGGAACTGTACTGAAGTTTACCGTTGTGAACCCGACGGAAAATGGAAAATTATCCAAACACACTGGTCGTTAACCAAACCGGAGTTAAAATAGCAAAAGGAATTAACCCATGCCTGTTTTCAGGTATTCGATAAAGGATGAGATGTAATCCGGATGCTCTATCCCACTCAATTGTGCCGCATAGTGCCGGCGAAAAAAGCCGTTCCGGTTAATCCGTTTCGTTGCAACAAGATTCGATTCCACATAAGGCCGGATAGTCCATTGAGGCATCACCGCAACGCCATAATCGGCACGGATTAACTCGATGGCCGCCTCCGTAAGGGGTAGTTCCGATATCTTCAACGGTTCTACCCCTTTCGGTTTCAGCACATTTTCGTAAAACACCACCGTGCTTAACGGCCTCGAATGAATGATCAGATGTTCCTTCTCAAAATCTTTTGCTATAAGATAGCTCTTTTCGTTAAAACGGTGCTGATGTGAGAAAACGGCAACCATCTCATCGTCGAAAAGATAGGTATACGAAATTTTATTGTTTTCAACCGGAGTGTTCAATATGGCAACATCAAGGTTCCCTTTCAAAATTTCTTCCACAGGATTTCCCGAAATATCGATCACAATTTCAATATCGACATCGGGATAGTTGGTTTTAAAACGTTTTACCAGCTGCGGAAGCCAATGATAGTTTGTGGTACATGCCGCACTAATTCGTATGCGCCCGCTACGTTGGATGTTTTTCAACCTCGATTCAAGTTTTTCAACTTCAGCGAGAATGTTTTGAGCCGAATCATAAACCAACTGTCCTGCCGGTGTTAGCCGAAGTCTCCTGTTCGAGCGGGTAAAAAACAAAACCCCGGCTTGCCTCTCGAATTCACCAAGTTGATGGCTCAAAGCCGATTGTGTCAGGTTTAGTTTTTTTGCCGCATTCGATATACTTCCATAATCGACAATGATCGTAATAAGTTTAATAAACCGGATATCCATCATATATGAACCAAATTACTTTTTTAAGCCGGAATGTATGAATTATTCTAATGAATAACATGAAAACATTTCGCTTTTTTTCATTCGGGTTTTAATATAGTATTGCATGACAATTTAATACACTAAAACAATGAAACACATCGAAGAATTTGAAGAAGTCGCAAGAGAAATTGAATTGCTCACCCAAAAGTGGGAGCTTATGCTCAGAGAATTGCCGGAAGAAGTCATCACTCAACGACGTAACCGCCAGAACCGGACAATTAAACAAATTTTGGGGCACATGGTCGACTCGGCCTCAAACAACACCCACCGGATCGTTCACTTTCATTATCAACCCAATCCGATGGTATTCCCCGATTATGCCAATTTAGGCAACAACGACCGATGGATTGCTATTCAGAATTATCAGGAAGAGAATTGGGAAAATTTGGTTCAGCTCTGGAAATACGCCAACATCCACCTCGTTCATCTGATACGAAATGTAAACCCCGATAAATCGGATAACGAATGGGCCACCGCTTTAAACGAAATGGTGTCGATGAAAGAGATGATAACAGATTACCCCCGCCATTTCAAATTGCATGTGGGCGAAATGGAGGAACTGATCAATCAATAAATGGTTCCGCAAAATTTAAAATAAAAAACAGATGATCCCTGAAAGTTGCCAGGATCATCTGTTTCATCTCATAAAATATCAGAAAGATACGATTCAGTCAACATGCACCAGCCTGCCCGAACCATTATCATTCGAAAAAACCTCCGGCGAACCTTTATATCGTATACTACCCGAACCGGATATGCTTGCGTCGAGTGTCCCGGCTGCATATACGTAGCAACTGCCGGAGCCAGAAGTGGAAGCTTTGCAATCATTTACTTCGATATTGTATCCGTGAAAGCTTCCCGAGCCACTCACCCGCACGGTTAATTTTTCAAAACAGTTGACATGTCTTTCGGCATAAAAACTGCCACTACTGTTCATGTTTACGACAAGTTCTCTGGCCGATTCAAACTCATTCATTTCGAAACTACCCGAACCATTAATGATAATTTCAGGGGCAAGATCCTGATTAAACTCATTTAAGTTGATATCACCCGAACCACTCAACTCCAATGATTCCACTTCCGGAATTGTGACATAAATGGTTAAATCGAAAAAAGAATAACTTCCTCTATCGAGGCAGATGTTCCAAAAACCATCTTCAACAGAGGTATTAAGGTGTTCGATTATATTCGCATTGCCTACCGCAACAACTTTTTGATCACTACCTTGTGAAACAATCACGTTGAATGATCCGGAATTCTCGATCGCTGAAAACTCCTCAAGCGTAAGTTCCCTCTCAACCAATGATCCCTTTCCGTGAATCCAATCACCCTCCAGGTCAACGCGTATACAGGAAGTTTGTACTACGGCTAAAAATAAAGCGATTCCAAGTAATATATTTTGTGTTCTCATGGCTAATATGTTAAAAATTAGATTCTAGCCATAAAGACAAAAAATATTGTTGTTGGCTGCAAAGAGGCCGGTTATTTTTTCTTAAAAAGAAAGAAAACCGCTATCAATGCCGACACGATCAGCATATAATCCTGTATTACTCCAAAATTGATGGCTGCACTCAACCCAATAACCGACCATAATATCGGGATAATCAAAAGGTATTTAGGCACTTTTCTGATTGCAAGCATCAAAAAACCAAAAGTTGCAATGGTTGAAGGGCAAGGTAAACCAAGTGAGATAATATGGGATAAAGAATTTTCAACCAGATAGCCAATCAACGGATAAATTACAATCCCGAAAAGCACAAAGAATACGCCGATCGAACTTTGAACCGTTCTTTCAGCCTGAAATTGAATCGCTGACTTTGAAAAGGTATTGATCAAAAATAGAATTCCCTGTAAAATAAAAAGGAGACCAAAAACGAACGCTGGCTTGTTAATAGCCGAGAAAAAACACAAGTGGTACACTGCTCCAATCCAAATCCATAGCACTCCCAAAAAGCTCCCAACAAGCGAAAACTTAGTTTGTTTTTTTCTAAAGACAAG
>DAOQAB010000103.1:0-13530 GCA_035353695.1 Prolixibacteraceae bacterium | reverse complement strand
TAAAAAACAGAAAAATAATGAAACAAAAATTTGGATTACAACATAGAAGGGGGGGGCTATTAACTACCAAATCTGAAAGATTTGCACTTTAAATTGATAAAAAGAATGATAATATCAATAACGAATACACTAAAAGTCCCCCCTTTAGGGGATTTAGGGGTTTTAAAAAACAATAACGAATATGAGCAACAATAACAATCAATCAGGAACCCAAGCCCCCCCTTTAGGGGGCGGGGGGGGTATTATGAATGCCGCATTCCTTCCCGGCAATAGTACCGTTATTTTTAAAGAAGTTGAAATACCAACACCCGGTCACGGGCAGGTTTTGGTCCGCACCAAATCGTCAACAATATGCGGAAGCGACATCCGGGCTATATACCGCGAACACTTGGGAAAAGGCCCAGAAGCCTACCAAAATAAAATTGCAGGACACGAACCCTGTGGACAAATTGTAAAATGCGGCCCCGGAATGAAACGATTCAAAGAAGGCGACCGTGTCATCATTTACCACATTTCGGGATGTGGCGTCTGCAACGATTGCCGCCGCGGATACATGATTTCCTGCAGTAGCCCGCTCCGTGCCGCTTACGGCTGGCAACGCGACGGAGGAATGGCACCTTACATCCTGGCCGATGAAAAAGACTGCGTCCTTCTGCCCGATGAACTCACCTATACCGACGGTGCCCAGGTTGCCTGCGGATTTGGTACCGTTTACGAAGGATTGGAAAAAATTGGGGTCAGCGGCAACGATCAGGTCCTGGTTGTCGGACTGGGCCCGGTTGGACTGGCAGCCCTGATGCTGGCAAAAGCGCTTGGCGCCACCAAACTGGTAGGTGTCGATACCGTTCAGGAACGTTGCAACATCGCAAAAAAACTAGGTCTGGCCGACGAAGTTTTTGTCTCAGGCCCCGACACGTTAGCCAAAGTGAAAGCAATCACATCAGGTAACAAAGGTTTTGAACGCACTGTCGATTGTTCCGGACACACGTTGGGCCGGCAGTTAGCCATCAGAGCTACCCGCCAGTGGGGCAAAATGGTAATGATCGGCGAAGGTGGAACCGTTGAGTTTAACCCAAGCCCCGATATCATCCACGATCAGATTACCATCTACGGTTCATGGGTCACCAATATCTGGCGCATGGAAGAACTGGTCGAGCGATTGGTCCGCTGGGGAATTCACCCCGAAGATCTGGTTACTCACCGCTTTACCCTCGATGAAGCAGACAAAGCGTACGAGTTGATGAACGAAGGAAAATGTGGAAAAGTTGCAGTAGTTTTCGACGAAGAGGTAAAACAATAACCCGACGAAGAAAATTGTTGGTTTCTCACTTTTATAATTAAGATTATTTGTTATATTTCCCTTGTTTTACGTGATATTAACTAAAATTGGGGAGAGAGAGAATGGATCAACAACGATTTTCTGAAAAATCGGTATTACTTACTGATATTTCACCTTATGTGTATGGCACAACGCGACTGGGCGATGAAAAAATACCATTCAACGAACGGGTCGAAATTGCCAAAGCAGCAATCGACACGGGGGTTTGGTTTCATACCAGTCATCAGTATGGAAATGCGCTGGAAGTGTTGAAAAAAGCTTTTGACATTGACCGCACCAAAGTTCCAAAACTGATTGTTAAACTTTGCGGTGAAAGTATGGAAGAGATACGTTCCGAAATCAAACGGAATACGGAACCGTTGGGTATTAAACAAATTGAGATCGGCCAGCTTTGTCTGGGCGGGAAACTCGCCGAAGATTATGCCAATGGTGGAAATTGTTACCAGGAATTGCAAAAAATTAAAAAGGAGAAACTTGTCAACCGCTTTATCATGGAGGTTTTTCCATGGACTTCGGAAACCTCGCACAAAGCGTTGTCGGCAGGATATCCCGATGGGATCATTGATGGATATACCTTCTATCTTAATCCGTTACAGCGGTTTGCTTCCAACAAATTGTGGGATTTGCTCAATGAGAAATGTGAACCCATTGTCGCACTTCGCACCGTTGCCGGAGGACCGGTTGATGATTTACGCGACGTTCCCGGTTTTGCATGGAAAGATTACCTGCAAAAACGGGCAGCAGAAGTAACTCCTATTTTTAAGCGGTCAGGTATCGAAAGCTGGATTGAATTCTGTGTACGCTTTGCCCACAGTTTTTCTCAGGTAAGGGCCACCGTAGGCTCAACCAGTAAAGCCGAAAACCTGAACGAATTTTTGATCGCTTCCGATTACATCGAACCACTGGCTTACGACATTGTCGATGAAATTGTAAAATTGCAATACCGATGGTCTGACGAAATGGACGTTTTGGCCGAACCATGGACCATGTAATTAACCGATGACATTCTTAGAAAATCTTCCCGGCTACCTTGCCTGGAAGATTTTTTTCTAAATAGCCCACAATAACCAATAAAACAACAAATTAAGATGCAAGATTGAAAATAAAATTTCATCTTGATGTATTTCTGTGAAACCTCTGATTTTTGACAATACGGAAGTTGTGCCTATTTTCACCCTCAAATAGTAAACAGATAACAAAATTTCAAGCCATGAAACGAATACCTTTTCTTATTTTATCTCTTATCATTTCTGCAATTCAGCTTTCCGGTCAAAATCAGAAGATGAACACCTTCATCGACGGCTTGATGAATAAAATGACCCTTCAGGAAAAGATCGGACAGTTGAACCAGGTTGCACCCGGCGGATGGGTTGTCACCGGAGCGGTTATCAGCAACAATGTGGAAGAAAAAATTGTTACCGGCAAAGTGGGCAGTATCCTCAACAGCCTGAACCCGGAAGTTACCCGCCATGCGCAGGAACTGGCAATTACAAAAAGTCCAAACAAAATACCAATCCTGTTTGGATTGGACATTATCCACGGTTATAAAACCATTTTTCCTATTCCTTTGGCCGCTTCGTGTAGCTGGGATTTGGATTTGATTGAAAAAAGTGCCCAAATTGCAGCATCCGAAGCCAGCGCAACAGGCATAAACTGGACCTTTTCGCCTATGGTCGACATTTCACGTGATCCGCGCTGGGGAAGGGTTTCCGAAGGTGCTGGCGAAGATCCCTGGTGGGGTTCACAGGTCGCTGCAGCATGGGTCAAGGGTTATCAGGGAACGAATCTGTCCGATGAACGCTCCATTCTTGCCTGCGTAAAACATTTTGGTATTTACGGGGCTCCTGAAGGCGGCCGCGACTATAACACCGTCGACATGAGCAGGCTTTCCATGTATCAAAATTACCTTCCCCCTTATAAAGCAGCAATTGATGCCGGTGTTGGAAGTGTGATGACCTCTTTCAATGTGGTGGATGGAATCCCTTCAACAGGAAACCGCTGGTTGCTCACCGATGTATTGAGAGATCAGTGGAAGTTCAACGGTTTTGTGGTAACCGATTATTGCTCAAACAACGAAATGTCAACCCACGGGTTAGGCAATCTGAAAACAGTTTCGGCGCTGGCACTAAATGCCGGTACTGATATGGACATGGTTGGCGAAGGTTTTCTGACCACACTGGAACAATCGCTTGCTGACGGGACCATTACCGAAAACCAGATAAACCAGGCCTGCCGAAGGATACTGGAAGCAAAATACAAGTTGGGACTTTTCGATGACCCTTATCGCTACATTAACCCGGAAAGGATGAAAAAAGAAACTTTCACCACTGAAAACCGGGAAACAGCAAAAAAACTCGCCCAACGATCCATCGTTTTATTGAAGAACGAAGATCAGGTTTTACCGCTGAAAAAAAGCGGCACTATTGCATTGATTGGCCCGCTGATTGACAGCAAAAACGACATGTTGGGCAGCTGGGTTGTTGCTGGCGACCGCGAAAATGTTTCCACGCTGAAACAAGGACTTACCGATACCGGTGGTTCATCGGTTCAAATCATTACGGCTAAAGGCTCCGAATTTACCGACGATCCGTACCTGATAAACAGCGCCCGGAATCCATGGGAAAAACCGGCTCCGGAAGATCCGTTTAAAAAAACTCCAGAAGATCTGCTCAAAGAGGCGGTCGCGGTAGCTGAAAAAGCAGATGTAATTATCGCAGCAGTTGGCGAATCGGTGGCTTGGTCGGGCGAAGCTGCCAGCCGCTCAGACATCACCATTCCCCAATGCCAGCAGAAGTTGCTCAAAGCACTGAAAGCAACAGGAAAGCCAGTGGTTGTGGTCATTTTTAGTGGCCGCCCGATGGTCCTGTCTTGGGAGAACGAAAATTTCAACACACTGGTAGAAGCCTGGCAACTGGGCTCTGAAGGAGGGAAAGCGCTAGCAGATGTTTTGTTTGGCGATTACAACCCTTCTGGCAAATTAACCATGTCGTTCCCCCGCAGTGTAGGACAAATTCCGGTCTATTACAATTATCTGAACACCGGTCGCCCGATGAACCCCAACAACCGCTTCTCCTCAAAATACCTCGACATACCTAACGATCCGCTCTTTCCGTTCGGATACGGATTAAGCTATTCGACATTCTCATACAGTCCGGTAGAACTATCAAACCCGGAACCTTCGGGCAATGAAAAAATCACCGCATCGGTAACCATCAAAAATACCGGAAAATATGCAGGCGAGGAAGTTGCAGAGCTTTATATTTCTGACCCGGTTGCAACCATTTCGCGACCATTGAAAGAGCTGATGGGTTTCAAAAAAATAATGCTTCAACCCGGCGAAAGCAAGAAAGTTACCTTTGAAATTTCTGCCGAAGAACTGAAGTATTTTCACAGTAATCTGGAATACACCTGGGATCCGGGCGAATTTATCATCTCCATTGGAACCAATTCATCCAACGTGCAATCGACTAAGATATTTTGGAATGAATAAAAGCTATTTTAAATACTGCTCAAAATAGTTAATAATTTTAGTATACAGGTGCATCCGGGTATTTCCCCCGTAAATGGAATGGTTGCGATTGGTGTACAACTGCATATCGAATTGTACGCCCGCCTGCACGAGTGCCTCTGCAAATTCATACGTATTTTGGGCATGTACATTATCATCGGCAGTACCGTGTACCAGCAACAAATGTCCTTTGATCATTTCCGGGTGGTTTATCGGAGAACTTTCTTTGTACCCATCGGGATTTTCGAAAGGTTGACGCATAAAGCGTTCGGTGTAAACATTATCGTAGAAACGCCAGCTGGTTACCGGAGCTACGGCAACTCCCGCTTTGAACAAACTTCCCCCTTTTTCCATGCTCATAATGGTCATATACCCACCATGGCTCCAGCCCCAAATCCCAATTTTCCTGGCATCGACATACGATAATGACGAAATATATTGGGCCGCTTCAACCATGTCGTCTGACTCCAGCTTTCCTAATTGCATATAAGTGCATTTGCGGAAATCCTCTCCCCTGGCGGCGGTTCCTCTCGGATCGACACATACAATAATAAAACCTCTTTCGGCCAAATAATTATGCCAGTCAAACTGCCAGTCATCTGCTACTTCCTGCGAATTGGGACCAGTATATTGAGTCATCACAACCGGATATTTCACCGCAGGATCAAAGCTCGACGGTTTAATCATATAACCATTCAGTTGGGTACCTTCGGATGTTTTAAAGGTAAAAAACTCAAACGATGGCCGGATATACTGATCCAGCTTCTTCGTCAGTACCGAATTATCCTCAAGCACGTTGATTTCCTTTCCTTTCAAATCACAAACAGAAACCCTCGTTGGCACCAAATGACTTGAAAAGGTATTGATCAAATATTGGAAGTTCGAACTAAAAACAGCGTCATTAGTCCCCTCGTTTTCCGAAAGACAATACTCTTTCTTCCCATCGAGACTGACCGCATAAACCTCACGCTGAAGCGGCGATTTCTTTGCTGCCTGATAATAGAACATTTTCTTTACTTTGTCGTAACCGTAAAAATCGGTCACATCGAAATTCCCCAACGTCAGTTGCTTCGAACTGTAGCCGCTGTTTTTATAAAGATAAAGATGAGCCCAGCCATCGCGCTCGCTCAGAACAACAAAATTCTCATTATCATCTAAAAAGGTAAACTGTCTGAAATAAGTTTCATCCAGGTAATATTTATTCTTCTCCCTCATAATGGGACGTGTATCGCCGGTATACGGATTGGCATACAAGAGTTCCACTTCATTTTGATGACGGTTTAACTTCATGACGGCCAGATCACTTCCGGTTGGGATCCACTCAATACGGGGAAAGTATACATCGGTGTCTTCGCCGGTTTTTACCCGGATTGTTGCCTTGGTTTTTACATCATACACATGAACCGTAACCACCGAATTGCGTTCACCGGCTTTAGGATATTTCAAGGAATCAACGCCCGGATAAACCTTAAATTCAGCTTTTTCCGGTTCCAGCCCTTTGTACTCGGGAATGAGGATCGACGGAACCTCTTTCTCATCGAATTTCAAGAAAGCCAGCATTTTACTATCGGGCGACCATTCAAACGCTTTGGTGTAACTAAACTCCTCTTCCTGCACCCAATCGGGGACTCCATTAGCTATTTCATTGGCCTTGCCATCGTTGGTTATCTGAAATTCGGTACTAAATTTCAACGTCTTTATAAAGAGGTTATTATCCCTCACAAAAGCGACCCGTTCCCCATCGGGCGAAAAAGTGGCTAATCGCTGAGGTCCATAAGCCGAAAGCGGTACCAACGCTCGGGTCTTAATGTCCCAGACATAGTATTCTGCGGTATAAGAATGCCTGTAAATTCTTTTTTTGTTGGTCTCGAGCAAAATCCGTTGCTCATCCATACTAAAAGTGTATGCATCAAAACTCTCAATGGAACAATCGGCAACACTTTTCAGGTCGAAAAGAACAGATTCCTGCTCTCCCGTCTTAAAACTATATAGAACAATCTGACTACTACTCTTTAACATCGAAAAATGAATACCATCGTTCATCGGATGTACTCCTGGGAATTTTTCAGCCTTAAACGTATTGTTTGTCACAAAATCTTCCAGCGCAAGCTGCTTTTTAGGTTGTGCATATACACTAAAAACCAATAGAATAGCAAAAAAAGACAAAAGAATATGCTTCATAGTTTGAATATTAAAATCTGTGTGCAAAATACAATTTATTCCGATAGTTATAAACTGGAAAAACACAGCTTATCGCATGAAATTACACCGTTGCAAAATAAAATCAACTGGCACCATTGGTCAGACCATGATAAATTACTAAATTTGAACATAATCAATCATCTATTCAATAATCTTTGTATCCATTTAATTATGAAAAATTTAATTTCAATCATGGTCGCTTTTCTGGTTGTATTCACGTTGTCGGCTAATGCATCTCTGAAGAGTTCATTCGGAGCAAATAAAACAGGAACCTTTTTCGATGAAATTAAAACTTTTCAGAAACAACCTGTACCATTAAATAATGCCAGTATCCAAAAGATCAAAAATTCTCAGGCTTCCTATTGGGAAAACCTTATCAATCAACCCGAATTAGCCAAAAATACGGATAGAGAAAGTGAACTGCCCCTGGACTCTGTCATCATTGAAAAAATTGATTCATTCGGAATTCTTCAACTGAATACGAAAAAGATCATGTTTTACGATAAAAACGGTTACGATTCATTAACACTGATTTATCAAAGGGATTTGCTTGAGAAAAAATGGATCATCGACCAACAGGAAGTCTATTCTTTTGACAATTCAGGGAACAAACTACTTGAAATTTTAAACCAGTGGAATACCTCTGCCGGCAAATGGGATGGAGTGTATAAGTACGAAATGAACTATGACCCTGAAGGAAACGAAACGTTAAACAGCTCATACCACTGGGACTTGGCAAAAGAGAACTGGGCCGGTGATTCGAAATCCACGTATGAATACAATTCGGACAAAGACCAAACGTTGAAATGCAATTTTGAATGGGATACCCTTACGAACGACTGGATTGGAAATTCAAAAGCTGAAATCACCTATTTCGCTCCCCGGGAACAACTCACCAGAACAATATCTCGATGGGATAATACAAACAAACAATGGAGCCCCGATTCAAAAACAGAACTTAGCTACAACGAAGATACCCTAATAACGGTAGCATTGGGTTCCGAGTTTGATCTTTCCTCCCAGCAATGGGTCAACTCGTGGAAAGAAGAAATGACGTATGATTCATTGGGATACGAAAAGTCTTTAAAAAGCTATGCATGGGATAAGGAATGGATCATTCAACAAAGCAACGAATATACCTACGATTCAAAAGGGAATCAAACTTTGTACATCAATTCCCACTGGGATTATGAAAAACAGGAGCTGGTTTATAATACAAAGGTGGTTTCAGAATTCGATGAAAATGGAATAACAACGTTCAACGCAAATTACACTTGGGACAGTGATTCTTCCGGATGGATTTGTACCAGTAAATCGGTAGCTTCCTATAACACCAATACCGGAATTATTGAATACATTTCGTACGAAAAAAATGAATCCGACAGCCTTATTGCTACAGGAAAATATGAAACCAAACTCGACTCATTGAACCGAATGACCATGATTGCCATGTATCTGGCAGATTCAACCGGTGCATTTAGCCCATTCATGAAACAAGATATAGGGTATGATATCTATGGAAATGTCAATTTCAATACGTTATATGCAACCGATGAAACGACTGGTGAATTTACTTTGCTATACCAGGTTGATGTTGTTTACGATGCAAATGGAGAAGAATTATCGATGATAGCCCAAAAAAGGGATGAAACCACCGGAGTGACACATCCTTATACAAAAAGAGAATTAATATGGGAAAACCCATTGAAAGAGATTTTCCTGAATTATATCTGGGATAGTGAATTAAACAAGCTGGTGGTAAATTTAAAAAACACCTATTACTACTCCGACGACAATTCGCAGGAAACAACAGCACGCTTTGCAAAAAATGGGATCAGTATGTATCCAAACCCGGCATCCGATATCCTAAACGTTGATTTAAAGGATGCTTCTCCGGCACAAATCGAAATATACAACCTGCATGGGACAAAGGTCGTTTCACAGAATCTGTCAACCACCAAACAAATATCGGTCAACCAGTTGAATAAAGGAATGTATATCTACCACATTCTTCAGAATGGCAAAACCTATCAGGGAAAAATAATGGTCAAATAGTCCCAAAAATAAAAACCAGGGATATCATCTTCCATCAAAATGATATCCCTGGCCTAATTGACGATTCTTGATATTCCCTAAATGCAGAAGGTGAATACCCGATGTTTTTCATAAAAGTTCAGAAGCTTTTACTGAATGAAAGTTCTTCTTCGATTCATATTCGGCAATCCTCTCTTCAAGCACTTTGGTATATTCGGCATTGTGCAAAATGTATTCGGTTTCGTCAGCCGGTTGAATATTGATTTCAACCATTTTGTGCGGAAAAAGTTTCTTTATTCCCTCAATAAAATCGGGAGTAATTGCATCGGTATTTATCTTAATTGTTGTTTCCATCGCCTTTTTCCACAAAATTAAAAAATCCATTTCAAAAAACAATCTGAATGGTTCGTCACAACAAACAACACCACATATAATACACAAATAATCAAACATATTACTACACTAAACAAACCTTCCCTATTTCGACTTAAAAAAACAGTTCAAAAAAATTGTCGAAATCAATTTATTTTCTACTTTTGCAGTGTACTAGTTTGCTATAACAGTAAAAATAAATGCTATGATTGAAATCACAAACTTGAATTTTCGGTACGGAAAGCAGCCCAACCTCTTCGAAGGGCTTTCGCTCTCTGAAGATGCCGGGAACATTGTGGGGCTTCTGGGTAAAAACGGTGCAGGAAAATCGACCCTGTTGAAATTGCTGACCGGTTTGCTGGAAGCTCCAATAGGTTCTGTTAATGTCATGGGTGAAAATCCCATTTGGAGAAATCCATCCTTTTTGGAAGAAGTCTACTTCGTTCCCGAAGAATACGATCTGCCTTCGGTAAAAATTGCGGAATTTGTAAAGGCAAACGCGAAATTTTATCCCCGGTTCGACCATTCGAAAATGGGGAAAATTCTATCCGATTTTGAGCTGAACCCCGAAAACCGGCTTTCAAAACAATCGTACGGACAACGAAAAAAATTTCTGATTGCTTTTGCCCTCTCGACCAACTGCAAACTGCTGGTACTCGATGAACCAACCAACGGCCTCGATATCCCGTCGAAAGCCATATTCCGGAAAGTAGTGGCAAGTTCTCTCAGCGAAGATCAGTTGGTTTTCATCTCAACCCACCAGGTAAAAGATGTCGAGAACCTGATTGACAAGATTATCATTCTCGACCAGGGAAAAATTATCTTCCACGAAAGCCTTTGGGAAATCTCCGAAAAGGTTGCTTTCTCTACGGTCACTTCTCTCGAAGGCTCTCAATGTCTTTACCATGAAATTGCTCCAGGAGGATTCAATATCATGAAACCGGCCAACGGGAATACCACCGAAGTAGATATTGAATTACTGTTTAATGCAACCATCAACGGAATTAAATTCAATTAGCCATGAAAACATCTCAGATATTCAATCTCAACCGGTTCGGGAGGTACGCATCAAGCACCCTGACCATGCGTTACCGGCAATTGCTGCTCATGACCGGAGCAGCAGCCGCAGCTATTTTCATCTTTAGCTTTCTTACGCTCATAAACAATTCAACATGGCGCTACGAACAATGGCTGCAACTGGTTATTCCACTGACCATTGCCTGCGGACTATTCTATTCAGGAACCGCTTTCCCTTCTTTCAGAAACAGGGAAAAAACAATGAGCTACCTGATGATACCGGCATCAACACTTGAAAAATTGCTCTACGAATTTGCAGAACGGATAATCGCATTTATCCTCATATTCCCTGTTCTGCTCAACCTTTTCGGAAACCTTGCAGCCACCATGGTCACCTCCATCAAAAATTATCAGCAAATTACCAGTAACATCGAACATCTTTCGATCATCAAGCTATTTCAAAATAGTCCCGACGGAAGCTCCAAGGTTATCCTTCTTGGTGCAATAGCTGCTCTTTTACTGGTATTTACCGGATCGGTAACCTTTAAAAAGTATCCATTGGTAAAAACCACCATCTTTTCAACGGGTGTTGTTTTAGCCATTGCCGGATATTTCTACCTCATCATAGAAAAAATGCACCTAGTACACCCGTGGATCGAAAACATGGGCGATCATCTGAGCCAAAATCAGGCACTGTCGATTTTTGTAATTATGCTGTCGATCTTTAGCCTGGTTGCGCTGTGCTACTCCTATTTCAAACTTAAAGAGAAGGAGATATCGTGATGGAATTCAGGGATTCAAAAGGAATATTCCAGCAAATTGCCGACAATGTTTGCGACAAGATCATCTCGGGAGAATTCCCGGTTGGAAGCAAAATTCCATCGGTACGCGAACAGGCTGCCGAAATGGGCGTTAATCACAACACCATCATGCGGACCTATATGGAACTGCAACGGGAAAACATCATCAGCAACCAGCGGGGAATCGGATATTTCGTATCCGAAGAGGCACCTCAGCAAATCATAAAATTACGGAAGGAAGAATTCTTCAGCCACGAAATGCCCGAATTTATCAGACAGGTAAAACTGTTGAACCTTACCCGCGAAGAGTTAAAACCTCTGTTTGACCAATTAAATCAATAAGCCATGAAACGAGCATGTTCGTTAAAAACACAAACACGGATGATAATTCACATGCGAGTTCCATCTGACCTTAACAAACAATTTATTATCGGATGAAAACAAGCAAAATAATTCTAATCACCTTTTTCGGACTGATTGCTCTTTTTCTGCTGTCACTGATGATCCAGTCCAATCCCGAAAAAAGGAAAAGCAGGCAACTTCAGGAGATGAAAGAAGAAGAAATCGCATTGCCACCTATTTCCCATCTGGTTGTTGAAAAAGGATGCAACATCGAAATACGAAAAGGTGTCAGCGATTCACTATCGATCAGTTACGAACATAGCACTAAAATAGAAGGGCCACTCTACTTTATCAAAGGAGATACCCTCCATTTCAACGCACTGAAAGAAGAAAAGAATATCTATTTTCAGCTATCGTGCCAAAATATTGAATCAATCAGCCTGACAGATGCCCGTGCTGATTTCAGAAATATCGACATCCAGAACCTTCTGATTGAGGCCCAAAACAGCTCGATCGACATTGACGAGGATGTTTCACTTCTTTCAGCAACCATTCGTTTGCAAAACAATTCAAATTTATGGAGCAATAGCGACAAAATGAGAAAAGTGAAAATCAATCTCGACCATTCGAAAGCAGAACTCAGTGGCAGTCAGCTGGAAGAATTGAATGCCGAACTGAGGGACAGTTCCGAACTAACCGCTCCTCAGGTACTTCAGTGCAACATAAAAAAAGATCTCGCAAGTTCGTACTATTCCAGGTAAAATAAATTAAACCATTTCGCAACAACACAACAGCCATTGGATTCCTATCCGGTGGCTGTTATTTTTTAAAAAAAACTTTTGCCCGCGCAACCTTGTTCTGTTATTATCCATCTAATGTTCGTCGAACGTCGTAAATTTACGGTCTATGAAAACAACTTTACTTACATCACTACTACTTATAAGCTTTGTAATCAGCGCACAGAGCACAGTTACCTACTCCGGTTGCAAAGCCTCGTTTTCCTATGCACTAAACACGCAGATAAAAACATTTGCACCAGCTACCGTACTCGATTTCACCGATCGGTCGGAAGAGGATGTTATAAACTGGTTTTGGGATTTCGGCGACGGATATACCAGCACCGAACAAAACCCAACCCATATTTTCAACTTACCGATTGCTCCCGACGATCTAAAAGTCATGGCAAATCCATACAGAACGGTTACGTTATCGATTCTAACTTCCGATAGCTGCAAGAATTTCTATTCGGAAACCATCGACATCTACAATCAGCCCATTGAACAGGATAGCCGTTGCAATGCATTTTATCGCTATGAAATATCCGCCCGCGATTCCATTAATCGAACAATTACGTACCAGTTTACCAACCTCTCTGAAGGCGACTCGCTGAGCTATTACTGGAAATTCGACAACGATGAAATGAGCACGGAGGCGAACCCTTCGGTTACCTACGATTATAGTGCACCAATACGAAAAGTAGCCTTGTATATTACCTCGGCCAGCGGATGCACCAGCGCGTATGCCGAAGATTTGTTTATCGATCCCGACAGCAATGTCACTTATCCCATCGACACCATTTACAACCCGAAATGTTTCGCAGCATTTGGTTATACGGTCAATTACGACATTAAAACCCTTTTGCCGGCGTTGGTTCTTGATTTCTATATTAAATCGGACGATCCGATTGAAAAATGTCTGTGGGATTTTGGTGATGGGAACTATAGCGAGGAACATAACCCCACTCATATTTTTAACATTCCATTAGATCCCGATTCGTTGAAATCGGATCTTTATCGCACGGTTTGCCTAATTACGACAACCCAATCGGGATGTGAAACCACCTGGTGCCAAGACATTCTAATAAACAAGGGAACCACTCCATCTGACCAATGCAATGCGTGGTTCAAATATTACAT
>DAOQAB010000102.1:0-13630 GCA_035353695.1 Prolixibacteraceae bacterium | reverse complement strand
TTTTGAATCGTGTGATCGGAAAAAAATTGATGGACACTTTTGGCGGAAGGCTGAAATTCTTCGGAATTGGTGGCGCTAAGGTAAACCCTGAAGTGGAGCAATTCCTGATAGAGGCAAATTTCCCTTATGCAATTGGTTATGGGTTGACAGAGTCTGCTCCGTTATTGGCAGGTTTTGATTCCTATAAAGGTTCATTCCAGACCACCGGTCCGGTAATGGAAGGGGTTACCCTGAAGATCCACAATCCTGATCCAGTGACAGGCGAAGGTGAGATTTGGGCTAAAGGCGATAACGTAATGAAAGGCTATTACAAGGAGCCTGAAATGACCCGGGAAGTTTTGGTTGAAGGAGGATGGTTTAGAACCGGCGATTTGGGGTGTTTCGATCGAAAAGGTTTCTTGTCGATTAAAGGCCGGCTGAAGAATATGATTGTAGGCTCAAGTGGCGAGAATATTTATCCGGAAGAGATTGAAGAAATCATAAACCGTTTTAAATATGTTTTGGAATCGGTTGTGGTTCAGAAGAAAGGGAAGCTGGTTGCCATGGTGCATTTCAATATGGATGAGTTACAGCTCAAATATTCGAACCTGAAAGAGCAAGCCAATCAGATGATCGATAATTATATCGAAGAACTTTCGAAAGAGTTGCAGGAATATGTGAACTCAAAAGTGAACAAATTCTCCAGAGTACAACTAGTTGTTGCACAGTTGGAGCCTTTTGAAAAAACAGCAACCAAGAAAATCAAACGTTTTTTGTATTACTAGGTTTTTACAATATAAATTGGATAAGAGCGGCTGAAAGGCTGCTCTTTTTCGTTACGGGCCAATCAACAAAAAAAGCCTCACCTTGGGGTGAAGCTTTTCCTGTAGTATCTTTAGTAAGCCTTACTGGCGATTTTCCATGTGTTTTTTGTACCTGTTCATGAACTTGTCAACACGTCCTGCTGTGTCAACCAATTTCATCTTACCGGTATAAAAAGGGTGAGATGAACTTGAAATTTCCAACTTGAACAAAGGGTAAGTTACACCATCAATCTCAATAGTTTCTCTTGTCGAAGCAGCAGATTTAGTAATAACGACTTCTTCGTTCGACATATCTTTGAACGCTACTAAACGATAATTTTTGGGATGTATTCCTTCTTTCATTTTCTTGCGCTTATTTTTTTCAGAATTATAACGGGTTGCAAAGATAGAGATTCATTCAAATAATGCAAAACATTTTTCAGAAAACATCTCCTTCTTTTCAATTTATTTTCTTTTCGATGCAAAGTGTTGTTATTCAATAGTCTTGCATCTTTCGAATGTTTTCTCCCGATCGAAAAGATATCGCATCTGGTAGTGTGTTTTGGCATGAGTCCCGCCAGTCGACTTGTATAACGACACAATTTTAGGGTTGAAATCACCGGCCCACGAAAGCTCGATCTCCTTGTAACCGGGTTTGTGTTGCATAACCTTGTTGAGGTGCCAGAAAATGGCGGCATCAATCCCTGAACGCTGATATTTTTCAACAATACCCATGATGAAGATCCGTGCCCGGGTAAATTTTCCTCTTTTGATAAACCACATCAGTTTAATCATGTTCCAAAGATTCAGTTTCCCGTTTTTAATGTAGCGCAGGGCTTGGTTAAAGTCGGGAACCATGACAAACAGTGCAATCGGTTTGTTGTCGCAGTAGGCCAGCCAAACAAATTCGGGATCGAGCAGCATTTTTGACGAGACAATAAAGTTTCTCAGTTCTTCCCGATCAAGGGGTTTGTAATGTTCGTGTTTCCGCCATGCTCCGTCGTAAACTTCGCAGAACTCTTCGATAATTTTATCAACCCGCGACCATTCAAGGTGTTTGAACGAATACTGGGGTTTTTTCGCAACCCATTCAGCTACTTTCCAGAATCTTTCGGGGAATGGTTTGGTGTAATCGATGTGGAAACAATATTGTTCGTAATAGACGTTGAATCCGTAGTTTTTAAACAGATCGAGATAATATGGCGGGTTATAGGGCATTCCAAATCCCTGGGGCATAAAACCGCTGGCCAATAATCCGTGGTTCATGTAATTTTCGCCCAGATTGGAAGGCCCGTCCATTGCCTCCATGCCTTGTGCGGCAAGCCATCCCTTCGCTTTGTCGAACAGGGTTGTTGCAGCTTCCTGGTTGTTGATGCATTCAAAAAAGCCGATGTTTCCGGTAGGTTGTTCAAATGCCGAGGCTTTGTCAAAGTCGATGAATGCAGCAATCCGTCCGATGGGTTCATCCCGGGAATTGAGCAAAACCCAGCGGATTGCTTTTCCATGTTTGAAAAAGGAATTTTTCTGCGGGTCAAAATTTTCCTCGGTCATGCTAATCAATGGACAGGAAAAATTTGGATCATCCTGATAGATAATGTGTGGAAGTTTATGAAAAAGATTCCTTGAGGCTTTATCGGTAACTTCAATCAGTTTCATTTTGTAGATTTTTGGTTTGTTCCGGTTCAGGAAGTTTTTAAACAACTTCCTGAACCGGATACCAAATATATAAAATAATTTTTCCTGAGTTGGAAGCCTTCTTGCAGGCAATAGGAATTAGTCGCGGCTTGAAAAAATTGCCAATAATTTTAAAATGTTGATGTAGAGCCACACCAGCGAAACCAATAAGCCAAATACGCTATACCATTCCATGTATTTGGGAGCGCCCATTTGTGCATTTTGTTCAATGAAATCAAAGTCGAGCAAAAGGCTGAATGCCGAAATACCGGTTACAATCAGGCTGAAGATGATCCCAAAAGTTCCTCCTCCAGAGAGGAATGAAAGGTTCGCTCCAAACAGACTGGAAATCCAGCCAACGAGGTAAATCATCATGATCCCGAAAATTGCGGCAATCATTCCTCTTCTGAATTTTCCAGTTACTTTGATGATCCGTTGCTGATAAATCAGGAGCATACCCAGGAATACGGCGAAAGTAATGGCAACCGCCCTGATGATTAATCCTGGTAACTGAGCTTCAAACATGGCCGAAATGCCGCCAAGGAACATTCCTTCAAAAATGGCATAAATCGGGGTGAAGAAACCCGCTTTGCGGGGGCTGAAAGAGGCAATCATGGCAACAATGAAACCACCGATTCCACCAATGGCCAGGTATAATTTGATCGAGCTCATTGCGGCAAGAGGGTTTTCTGGCGAATATGCTTCAAAAAAGCGTTGCCATACAAAATAAGCCGAGGCCAATACGAACAAAAGAATTAGCATGGTTTTATTCATGGTGCCACGGACCGTCATTTGTTCTTCGGAATAGGAGGCCGACATGGCCTTCCCGAAAATATTCCGGCTAAATACAGGGTTTGATGTACTTGATAAGTTCATATTTCTAAATTTCTAAAATAACCTGCAAAAATGATCAAATCCCGTGCAAATTTCCAAAAAAGTGGAGTTAATAAAGGTTTATTTTTTGATGAACGGAATGAAGTCTTCGCTGTTTATTTCGTTAAGTAATTCTTCACCAATATTTTTTGATTGTTCTTCGTCGAGTGTGAGCAGGGTTTCGGCAAACGCAACACATTCTTTGTGGAGTTGTGGGCTACGGCGTGCCAACTGACAATATGTCCTGTAAAAAATAGTGTGGAGATTTCGGTCTTTGGTTAATGGTTGGATTACCTCGAAAAAGAGTTCGAACATTTCGTCAATGTCGTTTTCGCTGGTCAGTGCCAGGCGCCCCATCATCAGCAACCCGGCATATTTAACATGAAATTTTTTTCCCCGGCACCATTCCAGTGCTTTTGAAAACGCAAAGGGAGTTTGGGTAAACAGATTGCTCACCATCTGTTCAACGATTTCGGTATTTTCAGCCGTTTTGACCCAGAAATCCATCTGCTCTTCCGATACTTCTTCTGGCTTATCGAGCAGGGTGGCCAAAATCATGGTTTCACGCCAGTGTTTGTTCCAGAGTTTTAATGCCAGCAGATGGTTCTTTTCGATTGAATTGGAAAAATTTTTCAGATCGACCAGCGAAACGCCCCAGTTTTTTTCGTAATGGATTCCTCTCTCTTCCATGCTGCTGGCTGTTATGCCATTCTGCATAGACGGGATGGATCCGGTGATTTGTCTGAATATTTTTTCAGTTTCGCTGTTGTCGAGCAAAAATTCCATAATTAGTAGCGTATGAATTCAACAAAGATAAATGTTAAAATTAATAAGGTGGTTGAGATCGTGTAAATTCGTAAGGGAAGGTATTTCGACGGGGCGATGGCAAGCTTTCTTTTACAGGCAATCATCAACGATGCTTTTTCTATAATGGAGGCAATCACAATGCCATAAGCAATTCCTGCAGTTCCAATAAGATTGGATAGCCATAAGCCCATAATGAATGTGATGCAAATGCCCAGAAAAGATATCCGATCTACGATGTTGTTTTTATTTTTGGCACGAAGCAATGTTTGAGGAAACAATACCCGGCAGGTGACCAGTAGCAGTGAAATGTTGAAAATGGTTGCACTATCAGTCATATGAGGATTAAAAACGATCGGGAATAACCAATGGGAAGTTAAAATCAGCATCACTGATAGGGGGAAGAACCGCCAGATTAAACGGTACACTTCGGAACGAAGTTCAGCCAGCGATGAATTACTCTCTCTTTGCACGATATAGGGTAGCATGGATCGTTCAAAGGAATTGGAAATCAGGAATAACAGGGGAAGTCCAACAAGTCCATATTGAAAAACGGCAAGATCATTGGGTGGAAATTTGGAGATCAGGATAAAACCCGCAATAAAAAATACGGAGGAGTCTGGTATTGAGCCCGTCATCGAAGAAACGTACTGCATTCGCATTTCTTTCCGTATGGATCGGTCAGGTTTAGCTTTTGAGTATCGAAACATTACGACGATCAGCCAGCCAAATTTCACAATGGCAATGCAAAGCAATCCACCGAGAATTGTCGGGAGACCAAAGCCAAAGCAAGGGAGTAATCCAACGATAAGTAGTTGGAGTGCGGAAATGATTGTTCTGTATGTTAAAATCTTTTTTGACAGGCTGTTAATTAGATAGATGGATTCAATTATTCGTGTGGGGCCGTTAATCAGAATGAATAACCCAAGAACCAGCGGCACGGGTATTTTATTTTCTTCCGGTAAAAATTGAGTAATCGCGTTATGGGAGAAAAAGAAAAGGGCAGATGTTAAAATGGATAGGAGAAAAAGAAATAGAAATGAATTGAAAACAATGATTTTCTGTTGATCGCGGCTCTTCCCTTTGGAGAGTTTTACCAGAATTGTGGGGATCATACTGCCAGGGATACAGAATGTGCCTGCAATCAGAATGGCGATTCCCAATTGGCCTATACCTGTTTCCCCTAATCCCGATTTGGCAAGAAGGATACAGATAACTATTAATGCGCAACATCTGATCAATTGAAATTTTTGTAGCGCAATTGAGTCCGGTGTGGTATTTTCGTCCAAGCTGCTTGTTTTGATTACTGCAAAAATACATTCAAATGAAATTTAATAGCTAACAATTTGTATTAATTGCGATTAAAATTACGTTAGTTGAGAAACCACTATTTTTATTAGTTTTGAGAGTTGGGTAAAACCGTTTCAAGTTTTTATTAACGATTATTGGTGAAGGTTTTAGATAAAATAAAGAGTCTGTTCTCAGATGATTTTTACAGGAGCATACTCCAGTTGCTTACAGGGACAACCTTTGCTAAGTTCTTTCCTTTTTTGTTCGCACTGGGGCTTGTAAGAATTTATTCACCCGACCAGTTTGGCCAGTTTGTTCTGGAATTGACCATTGCTTCAATTCTGTCGATTATTGCTACCGCCCAGTACGAAAATGCCATCATCATTGCGGAAGATGATGATTCGAGCCGAAATTTATTCGCCTTTGGGATTAAACTCACGACGATTATTAACGGGATGTTTTTTCTGATTGGATTGGTCGTTATCCAATTTCATTTTGCAAAGAGTATCAACTTTTTGCATCTTTTGATGATTAT
Organism: Prolixibacteraceae bacterium; assembly: GCA_035353695.1. Lineage (GTDB taxonomy): Bacteria > Bacteroidota > Bacteroidia > Bacteroidales > Prolixibacteraceae > CAYMTR01. The sequence goes on along the minus strand of DAOQAB010000102.1, from coordinate 7,672 downwards.
TCTTTATTCGCATTTTTTTTCTGTACAGCAAATTTTCCAGTCAAAACTTACCCGGCAAAAGAGCTACAGGAAGAAAGCAAGGATTGAAGTTTTCCGTTCGGTTGTTACCGGTGCAGGGCAATTCCTTTTCTTTTTATTCCCGGAAGATGGACTATTGGCCGGTGCTGTTTTAGGCCAGGTAATTCCGGTTCTTTTTTATGCCTTTAGAGGAGAGTTTGAAACACCCAAGATGATTTGGAATCAGCCGATTCTTAAAAATAAAGACGCAATCCGATACATCAACTTTCCCAAATATTCGTTGCCCGGTGAATTACTCAACTTCGTGAGCAGCCAATTACCGGTTCTTGTTTTCAAACCGCTGTTTGGTGGAACAATTTTGGGATATTATTCCTTTTCTCACCGGTATATCAGTATCCCGATTCAATTGATCAGTAAGTCGGTTTCAGGGGTTCTTGTTGAGAAAGCATCCACTTTACGTGATCGAAAACCGGAGCTGCGGAGTATGGTGCTTGGTCTGTTCAAAAAACAGTTTCTGTTGGGGATTGTCGTGTTTTCGATATTGGGATTATGGGGAAAAGAGTTGTTTTCGATCGCATTTGGAAAGGAGTGGGAGGAAGCGGGCTTAATGGCCCAATACATTTCACCCTGGCTTTTTGCCGTTTTGCTGGGTTCACCTCTGTCGGCAATGACCACTGCTTTTGAGCGTCAGAAATTTTCCATGGTTTTCAATTCGTTATTTTTGGCATTTAGGGTGGTGGCAATCTTTCTAGGCTTTTATCTTTCTCATTCCGTCTATTTTACGGTGGCGTTGTATTCTTTTACCGGTTTTGTTTTTTTCTGTTACCTTACCTTTTATTCGTTGAGGCTGGCTGATGTGCGGGCAAAAGATTGTTTGTTTTTTATATTGAAAACAAGTTTAATTGTTCTTGTTCCATTGTTTCTTGTAAAAATTTGGTTATGAATAGTTTCAATCGATATTGCTGGAGCCATTTGCCATCTGCCTCCGTTGTTGGCACAACATGGAATAATGGTATTTGTTTGTCTTCCGCCGAATTGGCGAAGATTGTTTCTTCTATCGTGACATTTGAGCAATTCAATCAATTGGTTAAAGGGATTACGGGCCATTTTACCATTATAAAAAAAGTTTCGGAAGGCTATTGGGTTGCCACCGATCCTATTCTTCACTATCCGTTATTTTACAAAAAGGTTAAGGGGCAGATTACCCTAAGTGATGATCCAATCTTTTTAACCCAGGGAGAAAATATTGTACCCGATCGCCAGGCTGCCTTGTTCTTTTTGCAATTTGGAGCGACTTTTTGCAATCGTACCCTGGTTGAGGGATTGTCGATATTTGAGCCAGGTACCATTACGAAGCTGTCGGAAACAAATATTGAAACAGAACATTACGTAAAAGACTATTTTTTATCCGAAGAAAACTGGGAACATCGTCCTGATGAATTGAGGGATCTTCTTGATGGGATTTTTGCCCGGTATCTTGAACCCTTTAAAGATCGTTTTTTTGCGATTCCCCTTACTGCCGGTTACGATTCCCGTCTTATTGCTACCATGTTGAAGAAGTATGGGATAAAAAATGTGCATTGTTTTACCTGGGGAAGAAAAGATAACATTGAAACGATAACCGCTTCGAAAATCGCTTCCCAACTGGGTTTTAACTATCGTTTCATTGAATATAATAATCGGTTGATTGCTGATTTTGACCATCAGGAGATATTTTCTCAATACATGGAATATGCCGGCAATTATCTGTCGATGCCGTATATGCAGGATTATTTTGCGGTGAAATATTTGAAAGAACAACAGCTAATTCCAGAGGATGCGATTTTTATTCCCGGTCATACCGGCGATGTCTATTCGGGAAGCCATCAGAGGCCCTGGTATCAGAATTTGTCGAAAAGAGAAATTGCCAATGAGATAACCGATCATTTTGCGATTACCGGGTTTAAGAGTAAACCCCTTCAGAAAGAGGCAATTCTTTCATTGTTGCAACAATATTTGGATGATGCTGCGTTTTCTTCTACTCAGTTTGTTGATTATTGGGACATTACGGTTCGTCAGGCGCGATTTGTCGCACGATCATCATCGGTTTTTCAGTTCTTTGGGTACGATGTGCTTTTGCCTTTGAGTGATCAGCAGTTTATTCGTTATTTCTTTTCTGCTCCAACCGAAATGCGGTACAACGAGAAAATCTACCGGGATTGTTTGGTCGAATACTTTTTTAAACCATTTTCGGTAGATGTCAATTTGAAGGCGCCATCGGACTTCAGAAAAGATTCTGGGCTGGTTAAGTTTTTGAAAAACAATGCCCCTCAGTTTTTTAAAAGAATGTATTATCCGCTTGATGATGACATTTTCTATCGCGAAATTACACAACAATTAATCAATGGGCTGGGCAAAAAGGAAGTGATGATTCCAGATTTTCCGTTTAGTTACAACAGCTTTTTGATCCAATGGTATTTGTATTTTATTTTTGGCTGGGACTGTAAAAATTTTTTTCGGGAAAAATAAAATATTATATTTGCACCGCAATTGAAATCCCGATAGCCATCGGGATGCAACATGGTGGTTGTAGCTCAGTTGGTTAGAGCATCGGATTGTGGTTCCGAGGGTCGTGGGTTCGAACCCCATTTACCACCCTGCTTAAAAAAACCAGTCAATGTAATGGCTGGTTTTTTTATTTTTTTTCGGTTTGTTATCCCGATGTTAAAATTGAGAAAAACGAAGTACGGATTTTAAACTTTGTTTTTTTTCTGAAGTCTACTCTTGCAAAGGATTTAGTTAGGCCTTTCAAATAGAATAATTTATGAAGAGATTAATTTTTACTGGCATTTTAGTGTCATTTTTTGCATTATGCGCTTATTCGCAACCCAGTCCGGGGAAACCCTCCAACCTGGATAAGTCTATGAACCCCAAAATAGGTGTGATCAGGGGTCAGATTATTGAAATGGGGAGCAATGCAGCATTGGAATATGCCAATGTGGCTGTCTACAATCAACGGGATTCATCGTTGGCCGGAGGTGCGATGGCCGATGCTGCCGGGAAATTTATCATTTCCGACTTGGCTCCCGGAGTTTATTACCTTGATGCCAAGTTTATCGGCTACGAGCGGACTCGAAAATTGGATATCAAGATTGGAAAAGGTAAAGCCAATGTTGATGTTGGCGAGATTGTTTTAAACCCTGCGGCCGAAAACCTTAGTGAGGTAAAAGTCTATGCTCAGGATAAACCAATTCTTTATCAGATGGATAAAAAAATCATCGATCCGTCTCAAATTGCTACGGCAGCAAATGGTACTGCCGTAGATGTGCTGGCCAATACTCCATCCGTTTCGGTTGATGTGGAAGGTAATGTAAGTCTCAGAGGAAGTTCCAATTTTACGGTATTGGTCGATGGTAAGCCAACCCCCTTTACGGCCGCTGATGCGCTGGAGCAAATTCCTGCAAGCACCATCCAGCGGATCGAAGTGATTACCAATCCTTCGGCAAAATTCGACCCGGATGGAAATTCGGGGATCATCAACATCGTCTCAAAGAAAACAAAAGTTGCCGGTGTCAGTGGGATCATCAACGCTACTGCGGATACCTATGGCTCTTTGACCGGTGATTTTCTCGTAAACTATAAAACCGGAAACGGGAAATTCAACTTTTTTGTCGGTGGGAATAAAGCCGACCGTAGAGGAATTGGAAATGTGGAAAATTTGAATATCACCTATGGAATCGATACGGTTACCACCAAATCGTATGGTGAGAACAACCGAAATCACGATTCCTGGTCGTTAAAAACAGGTTTTGATTATAACATCAACGATAAAAACACCCTTTCGTTTAGTGCGAACCTAAATGGAAGAGACCGGGAAAATGGTGGTACCAATACTTTTGAGGAAAGTTCGACCAGTGGTTATCGGTTAAATACATTGACCATAAGTAATGGCGTTGGTTCAAGTAACAACCTGGCCTTTGATGTCAATTATAAAAAAGCATTCAAAAAAGAAGGTCACGAGCTGACTGCTTATGCCTATTTTGAAACTGGTAAAGATGATGAACTTTCTTATTATGACCAGTTTTTGGATGGTTCGGTGTTATATAATGGACAGAAGAATTGGGAAAAGGGTGATGATAAAGAATTCCGGGTCAAACTCGATTATGTTCTCCCGATTACGGCAAAAATGAAACTGGAAGCAGGTTACCAGTCGCGGATTGAAGATGAGTATGGATGGAACGATGTTCATTGGTATACTGCTGCCGATAATTATGTGCCTTCGGACACTTCAAAATATTATACCGACTCCGATTTTAAGCAGAACATCCATTCGGTGTATGCAACCTGGAGCAATACCGGCCGTGTTTTCGGGTATCAGCTAGGATTACGTACCGAATTGACCGATTGGGACATTTCCTATTCGGGATCTCCTAATGATTATGTTATTAATCGCTGGGACTTCTTCCCAACCATTCACCTTTCATTGAATATTTCAGAAAAACAGCAGCTTACAACTAGTTATACCCGTAGGATTCAACGTCCAAGAGGCTTTTTTATGGAGCCTTTTAAGACCTATACCGATGCTTACAACATTCGTCAGGGTAATCCTGCCATTCAGCCCGAATACATCGATTCCTATGAACTGGGTTATCAATTGCAACTGGATAAAGGATTTGCATCTATAGAAGCTTATCACCGGCAAACACACAACACAATTGAACCGGTAAAGAGCGTTTATTCGGAAAAGGTAATGTTGCAAACCTTTGAGAATATTGGGACCGATTATTCAACCGGGGTTGAATTTATGTTGAATTACAAGCCAACCAAATGGTGGACCTTTAACTTAATGGGAAACCTTTACGATTACCGAATTAAAGGAGAACTTTACGGAAGATCGATCGACCAATCAAGTACCAACTGGAATGCGCGTTTGAGCAATACGTTCATTATTACAAAAAGTACCAAGCTTCAGTTGGATGGAATGTACAATAGCCCTACCACCTCTGCACAGGGACGCCGTGACGGGTTTGCTTTTACCAATTTGGCTGTAAGACAGGATCTTCTCAAGAACAAACTGAACCTGACTCTTTCCGTTCGTGATTTGTTGAATACTGCTAAGTTCGGATTTGAATCAACTGACCATAAAACCTTCTATTCCAAATCGAATTCCGATATGAGATCGCCTGTCTTTTCATTGACTGTTTCCTATAAGATCAATAACTTTAAGCAACAGCGGCCCCGTAATGAGGGTGAAAATGGTGGAAATAATGAAATGATTAACGATATGCAGGGGAGCGGAATGGAATAATTTTGTTTGATTCGATAATAGTTTTTCATCTCTTTTAAGGCAGGACATCCCAAGTCCTGCCTTTTTTTATTAAAAATGGGTCTCCCACCTCTTTTCTTTTTACCTTTACAACGAAATCGTTTTCAAATCGGTATGGAAGGTACACTCAGAAAGAATATTGAGCTCGGGATGGAGGTGCAGATTGTCTTGAAACAGGATCAGCGAAGCAATAGGCTTACACATGGTTTTGTAAAAGAGATCCTTACCAATTCTTCGTTCCATCCTCACGGAATTAAAGTGCGACTTGAAGACGGGCAGGTTGGAAGGGTTAAAGAAATTATTGAATAGATGGAAAAAGAAAAACAACGCAGGAAAAGTGGTTTTAAACCCGATTCGGTTTTCCTTGTGAAGGAAGAAAATGAACTGATGAAGTTCCTGATTGGAGCTTTACCTCACAAGAGCAAGAATAATATCAAGAGTTTACTGGCCAACGGGCAGGTAGAAGTTGATGGGAGAGAAACCAGTAAATTCAACCAGAAACTTTTGCCCGGTAATCAGGTGAAAGTGAAATGGGAACGTTCGCCGGTCGCCATCAAATCGTTTCGTGGTTTCTCAATTGCGTATGAAGACGAGCATTTAATTGTGATCGACAAACATGCGGGAATTCTTTCGGTGGCATCGAAAAGTGAAAAAGATTATACCGCCTATAGCTTTCTTAGCAAGCACGTAAAGACCGAGAATCCCGAGAATAAAATCTTCATCGTGCATCGTCTCGACCGCGATACTTCGGGGTTGATGGTTTTTGCCAAAAGCCAGCAGGTTCAACACCTGATGCAGGACAATTGGCTCAATGTGATTACCGAACGAACCTACGTGGCGATTGCCGAAGGGGTGATTGAGGAAGATGAAGGCGAAATAAAATCGTATCTGCACGAAAATGCCGCTATGGTGGTTTTTTCCGACCAAAATCCGCAGAGCGGCAAGTATGCCATTACCCATTTCCAGGTTTTGAAGCGGAGCAAAGAGTTTACGTTGCTGGAAGTGCGGCTGGATACCGGGCGTAAAAACCAGATCAGGGTTCACATGCAGGATATGGGTCATCCACTGGTTGCCGATAAAAAGTATGGTGCAACAACCAATCCCATTGGCCGGCTTGGACTTCATGCCAAAGTACTCGGTTTTATTCACCCGATAACGAAACTGCCCATGCGTTTTGAAACGCAAATTCCAAGAAAATTTATGCGGTTGTTTTAATTTGCTTTGTTTTGAGGATGAAGTCAAACCTTTGCTGCTGAAAATTGTTTTTTCCAGAGTTGATAAATCGTACCATGAAAATAACTGACATAAAAGGGAAAGTAACCCTGAACAATGGCGTAGAGATGCCTTATTTTGGATTGGGGACCTGGAAATCGGGTGAAGGTCCTGAAGTGAAAAATGCCGTGCACGATGCCCTTGATGCCGGATACAGGTTAATCGATACTGCCACACTTTACCGGAATGAAAAAAGTATTGGCGAAGCGGTGAAGGAGTTTGGGATTGACCGAAAGGAAATTTTCCTTACCTCGAAAGTCTGGAACGATGATCAGGGATTTGAAAATACGCTGAAAGCATACGATCATACACTGAATTTACTGGGAACCGATTACCTCGATTTATACCTGATCCACTGGCCGGTAACAGGCAAGTTTTTGGATACATGGAAAGCTCTCGAAAAAATTTATAACGAAGGACGTGTACGGGCCATTGGTATCAGCAATTTTCTTCCCGTTCATCTCGAGAGACTGTTGCGCGAGGCAATAGTTGTTCCAGCAGTAAACCAGATGGAGTTTCATCCCTATCTGATTCAACAGCCATTAATTGACCGGTGCAAGGCTATGGGGATCTACTATCAGGCCTGGAGCCCCATTATGTTGGGAAAGGTCTTCGAAATTCCACTTTTTAACGAAATTGGGAAGAAATATGGGAAGAATGAAGCGCAGGTTGTGTTGCGCTGGGATTTACAGCGGGACGTACTAACCATTCCGAAATCGGTAAAAAAAGAGCGGATTGTCTCAAATGCCAATATTTTCGACTTTGAGCTTTCGAACGAAGAGATGTCCCTGATCGATTCATTGGATTGCAACACCCGCTTGGGTTATGATCCAATGCTGGTGTAAGAAAACTTTATTCCAGCAATATATCAGGGATAAATGGCAACAGCAAACGATTATTCTTGCTTCAGGTATTGGGGAAATCCACCGTACCATGTGGCGGTTTTGCACGGAGGTCCCGGGGCTGCAGGTAGTGTTGGATCGTTGGCCTGCGAATTGGGCAAGTTCACGGGTGCACTCGAGCCATTTCAGTCCGGTCATTCCATTCAGGAACAGCTTAATGAACTGCATCAGCAAA
>DAOQAB010000101.1:0-13720 GCA_035353695.1 Prolixibacteraceae bacterium | reverse complement strand
CCCTTTATCCTTTTAATGCTTCATGGATACCATAAATTACAACCTTTAATTTAAGATTTTGATTATGAAAGACGATTGAAAAAAATATTTTTACTTTTTCAAATAATTAATAACTAAATCATCTGTATGAAAACTAGAAAACGAAAATTTTATCAGCTGCAGCTGTTTAATAAGATGGCGGCATTGCTGATTTTTTTCATTTTGTCCCTGTCGGCTTATAGTCAGGGGTTTGTTGTGTCAGGAACGGTGGTCGATAAATCAAACGCCGGAATTCCTGGAGCAACCGTATTGGTAAAAGGTACGACGAATGGCGTAATCTCCGATCTTGACGGAAAATATTCCATTCGGGTAGCAGTTAAGGATGCTATTTTGCAATTCTCTTCGGTCGGTTTCCTCTCGAAGGATGTCCCGGTAAAGGGACAAGCTGTAATTAACGTGTCGTTGGAAGAGGATCTCAAACAAATCGACGAAATTGTGGTTGTCGGTTATGGCGTTCAAAAGAAGAGCGATCTTACAGGATCTGTCTCTTCGGTGTCGGGCGAGCAACTCACCAAACTTGCGGTGTCGGGCGTCGATCAGGCGTTGCAGGGAAAAGCTGCCGGAGTAAACGTTATCCAGAATACCGGTATGCCCGGGGGCGAAATTTCAATCCAGATCCGCGGTATTTCTTCCATTAATGGAACGGCTCCTTTGGTTATTGTCGATGGTATGCCGGGTAGTTTAAGTGGTATTAGCCCCGACAATATCGAGTCGATTGAAATTCTGAAGGATGCTTCTTCTGCTGCTATTTATGGATCATCAGGAGGTAATGGCGTTATTCTGGTAACAACCAAAAAGGGGAAAGCTGGTAAAACCAATGTGTCATTCAATTACTACCGGGGATATCAGGATCCTTGGAAGCAAATTGATGTGTTAAATTCTCAGGAATATGCCGAGGTGATCAATTACATCAATAAGTATAAAAATCCTAACAGTTATGTGCCATTAACAACCCAACCCGATACCTTGCCCAATTACAATTGGCAGGATATTATGTTCCGGACAGCGATCATGGAAAATTGTGACTTGTCAATTTCCGGAGGAAACGAAAACTCTCAATTCCTTGTTAGTGGAAATATTTTAAGGCAAGATGGTATTTTACTCAATAGCGGGTATAAAAAATACAACTTCAGGATTGTTTCTGATCATAAACTGGGTAAATACTTTAAGGTAGGTGAGATTGTGAATTATGGCCAATCTCATAACGAAGGGTACGACGAATGGGTATTCCGAAGTGAATACAATAGCCCGATTACAGGAATTCTGAAGATGTACCCGTATGTGCCTCCTTATGATGAAAATGGGAAATGGAGTATTTCACCCAACGGAGAGAGCAATCCAATTGTTGCCTTAGATGTGTTGGACAGGCAAAAAAACAATTATTCTGTCGATGGAAATGCCTATCTCGATATTACTCCATTTAAAGGGTTCGTTTTTACAAGCCGCATTAAAGGGGCAATTTCATTTGGCGTGACCGATGAATTTAAAAAAGTGTATAGTTATAGCCCTACGGTGAAAAACGATCACAGTGAGGTCGATAAAGAAATAACCCAATACTCGGAATGGACATTCCAGAATTTTGCGAACTATAATACAACACTCGGTGAGAAACACAATATCGGAGCCATGGTGGGTATGGAGGCTCATGCCGATAAAAGCAGCAATATGAAAGGGCTTCGGTATGACGTGTTAAGTGAAATTGATGAAAATCAATTCTTTGATGCCAGTACCGATAATTCTTCTGTTGCTCAGATTGTCACCGGGGGAGGCGATCATAACTCTAATTACTCGTATTTCGCCCGGTTAAATTATGATTATGCAAGTAAGTATCTGTTAACGGTTAATTTCCGGCAAGATGTTTCATCTCGTTTTGGACCCAGTAACCGCAAAGGTAATTTTACCTCTTTCTCATTGGGATGGAAATTTTCGGAAGAACAATTCATGAAAAATCAGGATATTGTTAGCTTCGGAAAACTCCGCTTTGGATATGGTGAAACAGGTGCCAATGCGCCCGAAGGGTTTCGGTATTCACCCGAAGTGGTACAAAACCTGGCTTGTTTAAATTATATTTTCGATGGTTCTACCATTTCGCAGGGTGCTGCCAGTGTTCAGATTGCCAACCCGGGTATGAAATGGGAAACAATGATTATGAAAAATGCCGGTGTTGACCTGGGATTCTTTAAGAATGCATTCACCCTGAATATCGACCTGTTCGAAAAAGAAAATGTTGACATGCTTTATTATAAAAGTTTATTGGCAGGAACCGGTGTATATCAGAACCCTAGTTATTTGTACCAGTTGGGGGGCGATGCCCGTCCGCTTATGAACCTGGGACAAATCAGAAACAGTGGTATGGAAATTACCATGGGATATAAAAAATCGCTCGGCGAATTGAAAATGGGCATTGATGCCAATATGACTTTCCTGAAAAACAAAGTAATAGATATTGCTGGTGATACCATCAGCCAGGGAACAACGGGAAATAGTTTAAAAAATATATGCCGTACGGTGGAAGGAATGCCGATGTCTCAATTCTGGGGTTTCAAGACCGATGGCATTTTCAGCATGGATGATGCCTATTGGGAAACAGACAAGAAGGGGAATAGAATACCCTATGTGACAAATCAACCGTTTTCTTTCAATGCGAAAGGCGATACCGTTTATGCCAGTCCGCGTGCTAAACCCGGAGACATTCGTTTTATCGATCGGAATGGAGACGGCAAGCTTACCGATGAAGACAAAACCTTTTTAGGTAGCCCAATTCCAACTTTTTTATTCTCTGTCGCTTGTAACTTTGAATACAAAGGCTTCGATTTTAGTATGAATATTCAAAGTTCCTGGGGTAATAAAATTTTCAATGGAGCTAAAGCTGAATTAATGAACCAGGATGTGGGTGGAAACCGCCTGGCAACGGTGCTCGATCAGTACCGGCTGCCAATTTATGATTCAAATGGAAATCTGATCGACGAAGGAAATACCGATGCAACATTATTCCGCCTCGATCCGAAGGGAGACAACCAGAACTTAACCCGTGTTTCCGATATCTTTATCGAAGATGGTTCTTATGTCCGGTTGAAAAACATCCAGTTAGGGTATACCCTTCCTACCAATATCAGTATGAAAATTGGGGCACAATATCTACGGATTTACTTGGGTGCTAAAAACTTGCTGACGTTCACCAAATATTCTGGATTTGATCCCGAAATGGGATCCAGTAATTTGTTGGAGCAGGGTATTGACCATGCAGCTTCCTATCCGCAAGCTCGTATGATTTTGATGGGTATCAATCTTAAATTTTAAGCGTTTATGAATATGAAACAATTTAAAAGTATTTGTATGAAGACGATGAATATTAAATATATAAGCGCTGCAATTTTAGGACTTCTCATGATGGCTTGCAGCGAAGATTTTGTCGATTTGAAACCTATCGCCAGTGGAAGTGAAGCGACCTACTATACCACAATGACGTCTGCCGATCAGGCAATCACTGCTTGTTATTCGAATTTCTGTATGGAAAAGTTGTGGGATTTAACCATTATGATGGGCATGGGAAGTATTGCATCCGATGAGGCTGAAGCTGGAGCGGGTGGTAAAACCGATGTGCTGGCCTATAACCATATCGATCAGTTGAGGCACACCTCTTCGGAAGCCGACATCTTTGACTGGACATGGGGATATCTGTATAAAACCATTAACTATTGTAATGTGGCAATACTCCGCCTCCCTGATATATCGATTGACAGTGATCCAACGTACGATGCCACTTTAATCAAAGAAAGAATGGGTGAAGCTTATTTTCTGCGGGCATTTAACTATTTTACGCTGAGTCAGATCTATGGAGGTGTTCCGGTTTATGATAAAATCCTTGCAGTTGATGAATACAACAAACCCCGAAACTCCATTGCTGAAGTTTATGCGTTGATCAAATCGGACCTGGCAAAAGCGATTGAAGATCTTCCGGAACGCGACGGATGGGGTGCCGACATTGGACGGGCCAGCAAAGGTGCCGCTAATGCTCTCATGGCTAAGGTCTATTTGTATGAGTCGTCGTATGCAAAATATTATACCGGCGATGAAAGATTTGAAGGGCTCACCCAGCATTGGGATTCTGTCTCTTATTATGCCCGGAAGGTTATAAATTCAGGTCAGTATAAACTTGTTGGGATCGATGGTGAGCGCTTTAGTACCTGGCGAAGTGACAATACCGGCGGTTATCAGTGGATATTTATGTTGGCTGGAAACAATTCAAAGGAGAGCGTTTTTGAAATCCAGAACACTCAGGATGGCCAGGCTTGGTTTTATACCCGTGGAACTGCTTTGTGTCGTTGGACCGCCCCAAGAAAGTTAAATACCATCTATTCTGAGACAACCGATGGCGTCGACTATGGTTGGGGATGGTGGAGCCCGGCAAAGGCATTAACCAGTGCCTATGAAACAGGCGACCCTCGTTACAAAGCTACTGTGATGACCGAGGGCGATTCCGTGTTGTGTAATGTTGCCTCCGATAAGGGCGTTGCCTGGAGAACAGTTAATTTCAATATTCTTAAGGCAGCAACAGGGTTAAATACGTTATCAAGGAAGTATGAGTGTTCTTACGAAGAATATTGGAAAAATTCAAAAGGCTGGCAGGATGGCCCTATTCATGTAAAACTTATTCGATATGCCGATGTGGTTTTGTTTGCTGCGGAAGCTGAGTTTGAAATGGGGAATACCGATAAAGCTCTCGAATACATCAATATGGTTCGTACCCGTGCTCGGATGAGTGGCGACACCGGATCGCCGGCCAATTTAACCTCAATATCTCACGATGATATTGTTCACGAACGGTTGGTGGAACTTGGTTGTGAAGGCCATCGGTTCTTCGATTTGGTTCGGTGGAATCTGGCAACGAAATATTTAAACCATACGCTTGCCGATGGTGACGAAATTGTTTTTGTTCCAGGGAAACATGAGTTTTTCCCGATACCAGAACAACAGATCGGATTGAGCAACGGAGTGCTGAAACAATATTCGGGATGGTAGTCTTTCTCAATGTGATAGAATAAAAAAATCCAGGATTTCTCCTGGATTTTTTTATATTCTAAGGTAACTTACTTTCTTATAATTGTTTGTTCCCTGTTCGGTCCAACCGATACAATGGTAATTGGTACACCCGTTTTTTCTTCAATGAACCGGATGTATGATTTTAACTTTTCAGGGAATTCGGCTTCCGAGGTTATTTTGGTCAAATCACATTTCCATCCGGGAAGTTCCGTATAAACAGGCTCAACATGGTCATTCAGTTCATAAGGGAAATCGGTAGTGACCACACCATCAATTTTATAGCCAGTACAAATTTTAATGGTATCGAAACTGTCCATCACGTCGGGTTTCATCATGATCAGGTCCGTAGCGCCATTGATCATGATCGAATAATTGAGTGCAACCAGATCGAGCCAGCCACAACGGCGGGGACGCCCGGTTGTTGAACCGAATTCGTTGCCAAATTTTCGCAAGTCATCACCGGTTTGGTCGAATAACTCGGTTGGGAAAGGTCCCATGCCCACACGGGTACAGTATGCTTTAAAAATACCAAATACGTTTCCGATTTTTTGCGGAGCCAGGCCAAGGCCTGTGCAAGCTCCGGCACAAATGGTGTTCGATGAAGTAACGAAGGGATAGGATCCGAAATCGATATCGAGCATGGTGCCTTGAGCTCCTTCGGCAATGATCGATTTCCCTTCGTTTAACGCTTTGTTGATGTAATTCTCGCTGTCGACGAGCTTAAATCTTTTCAATACGGAGATCCCTTCAAACCATTCGGCTTCCATCTTTACGAGTTGTTCTTTATAGTCGTAATGATAGAAATTCTCCAATAGCTGAATGTGTTGTGCTTTTCTGGATTGATATTTCAATTCAAAATCTTCGAGTAAATCGCCAACGCGAAGTCCATCGCGGCCAATTTTGTCGCGATAGGTTGGGCCAATGCCTTTGAGCGTTGAGCCAATTTTGGTATCTCCTTTAGAAGATTCGGAAGCGGCATCGATCAGCCGGTGAGTAGGCAAAATCAGATGGGCTTTCTTCGAGATGAATAATTTATCGGCTAAATCAAATCCAATTTTGCGGATCGATTCAATCTCTTTCTTGAAAATCGATGGGTCTAAAACCACTCCGTTTCCAATTATGTTGATTTTATTCTCACGGAATATTCCGGAAGGAATGGTGTGCAGAACTTGTTTAATGCCGTTAAATTCAAGCGTATGGCCTGCATTAGGGCCACCCTGAAATCTGGTGATTATGTCATAATTGGGCGTAAGTACATCAACCACTTTTCCTTTACCTTCATCGCCCCACTGGAGGCCTAGCAATACATCAACTTTCATCCGTTCTTTTTTTCTTTAGACAAAAAAATAGGTCTATTCCAAAACTTGTTGGAATAAACCGCACATAATTTCGCAGTTACCGGTTTTGGCATTCAAAAGTACAAAACAAATCAACGCTCTACAAGCAAAATGTCAAATGATAACAGGAATTGGGAATTGATACGTCGGAATTTAACGGTTAATTTTCTTTTGTACCGTATATATAAAGGGAATGGTGCGATAACCTGAAATTATTCTCTTTGCAAATGTCTTCGATAATTTGTTTGATTCTTGGTTCAAAGAATTCGGTAATCGTTCCGGAATCCAAATCAATCAGATGGTCATGAGCTTCGGCTGCGTAGGCTTTTTCGAATTGGGCTGTATTTTTTCCAAATTGGTGTTTTACGACCAGCTTACACTCCAGCATGATGTCGATGGTGTTGTAAAGCGTTGCCCGGCTTACCCGGTAGTTTTTGTTTTTCATCGACAGATAAAGCGACTCCACATCGAAGTGTCCGTTCCTTGAATAAATTTCGTCGAGGATTGCAAAACGTTCGGGCGTTTTTCGATAACCATTATTCTCAAGATAATCAGTAAACAACTGCTTAACCGTTATTTTTAGTTTTTGGTTATTCATAGTTAAACCCATTTTAAATTGTTTCAAAGGTAAAAAAATATTGGAACGGATCTTTAAGTCTCTTCAATCCGCTCAACGCTTTCAACGCCTTCAATTTTAATGAGTTGAGAAATAATGTTTTCAAGGTCATCGGTGTTGTGGATATAGACATCGATGTTTCCGGTGAACACTCCGTCGGTGGTATCGAATCGAACCGATCGCATGTTGATATTGTGTTCTTTTGAAATAATGCCGGCAACTTCACTAACAATCCCAATACGGTCGATCCCTCTCATGAGAATATGGCACAGGTAGGAGCTTATGGTGAATTGTTTCCATTTTACGGAAACAATCCGGTCGCCTTCGCAGGTCATGATTTTTGCGGTCTCGCTGCAGGTTTTTTTATGAACAATGATTTTGTTCTGATCGTCGATAAAGCCGATTACATCGTCGCCAGGTATTGGATTGCAGCATTTTGCCAGATTGAAATTTTTCTCCAGGTTTTCTTCGGCCAGTATATAAGGTTTCTTTTTGTCGATGGTCTGAATGGGCGTTTCGTCGGTATTGGGGGCCTTTTTCTTTTTGCCGAGGCTTAGTTTCCAATATTTGATCAGTTTGTTTTCTTCCTTTTTTTCTACAAAGATGTCTTCCAAGTGGTCGAGAGCGCTTAGTCCGGAACCAATTTGTGCATATAACTGAATTTTTGATTCTAGGTTGAAATGTTTGAGAAGGATATCGAGCGTTTCTCCCGATGGAATTTTATTTAATTTTTTTAGTTCGTCTTCAATGAGTTGTTTTCCTTTTTCAATGTGCTGGTTATGCTCCAGTTTGAAAGAATCTTTAACTTTCTGTTTGGCTTTGGCGGTGGTCACAATGTCGAACCAATGTGCCTGTGGCTTTTGTTTTTCAGAAGTTAAGATCTCAATTTGGTCTCCACTTTTGAGTTCATGGCTCAATGGTACCAGTTGATGGTTAATTTTGGCACCAATGCATTTATTACCCAGATCGGTATGTATTTCGTACGCAAAATCAAGAACCGTGGCTCCTTTGGGCAGGGTTTTCATGTCGCCCGATGGGGTAAAAACCACAATTTCGGAGCTGAACAGGTTTAGTTTAAAGTCGTCGAGGAATTCAATTACGTCGGCTTCCGGGTTTTGCAGTATTTCGCGGATCCTTTCCAGCCATTTGTCCAGTTCGCTTTCGTGGACCGCTCCGCTTTTATATTTCCAGTGCGCGGCAAATCCTCTTTCGGCAATCTCGTTCATCCGTTCACTTCGGATCTGCACTTCGACCCATTTGCCTTCCGGTCCCATTACCGTTAAGTGCAGGGCCTCGTAGCCATTGGCTTTGGGCATGGTAATCCAATCCCTGATCCGGTCTTGTTTGTAGTTGTAAATGGAAGTGATAATTGAGAATATTTCCCAGCATTTCCGGCGTTCATCTACATTTTCCTTATTCTTGAAAATGATACGGACTGCCAGTAAATCGTAAACTTCATCAAACGAAACCTTTTTTATCTGCATCTTTTTCCAGATTGAATAAACCGATTTCGGACGACCAAAAATTGAAAATTCCAAATCTTCTTTTTTTAACTCATCTTCAATGGGTTTTATAAACTGATTGACGAGATAGCTGCGGTGCTCTTCTTTATCCCGGAGCTGTAACGAAATTTCGCGGTATTGTTCTGGGTATTTGTATTTTAAACTTAAATCTTCCAGCTCCGATTTGATGGCGTAAAGGCCCAATCGGTGGGCTAGGGGAGCGTATATGCTAAATGTTTCTTCTGATATTTTGAGCTGTTTATTGGGCGGCATCGAATCGAGGGTGCGCATGTTGTGAAGCCGGTCGGCAATTTTGATCAGGATTACCCTCACATCGTCCGAAAGGGTTAACAGCATCTTTCGGAAATTAACGGCTTGCTTGTAGTCAAAATCTCCTTCCAGTTTGGTTAAACCGTCCACAATGGTGGCAATCTTTTCACCAAACAAATTCCGGATATCGTCAAGCGTGTAATCGGTATCTTCAACCACATCGTGCAAAATGGATGAGATAATCGATTTGGTGCCCAGGCCAATCTCTTTGGTTACCACAGTGGCAACTGCAAGTGGGTGAAGAATGTAGGGTTCTCCTGATTTTCTTCTGACTCCTTCGTGAGCACTGTTTGCAAAGTCGAACGCTTTATGGATGAGACGCAAATTCTCTTCCGTAAGCGTGTGCCTGCACGATTTTAACAAATTATCGTATGCCTCCTGAATTTGTCTTTTGTCGAGTTCCGATTGTAATGCCATTCCAGAAAACCAGTAATTTAGATGAATTACTCAAAAATAATTTTTTTTGGTTAACTTTTATCAATTGGTGGCAAATCATTCGGGCAATGGAAGATTATTTATTTTTTTGAGAAGTTCCTCGATGTAAAAATTGTCTTGAATACCAGCATTCTGTCCGGCTTCGATGTCCGAAAGTTTGTCTCCTATCAGAATCGATCTGCTCAGGTCGAGATCGAATTCCTGCCGGGCTTTCAATATCATACCCGGATTGGGTTTTCGACAGTTGCAATCGCCCGTAAAATTAGGGTGGTGAGGGCAATGGTATACTTTGGTTATCACGATTCCTTTCTTCTTGAATTCTTCGTTCATCCAGGCTGTCAGCGACCAGAAATCTTCCTCTTTATAATAACCTTTTGCGATTCCAGCCTGATTGGTGATGATAAATAGTTGGAACCCATTTTTTTGATAAAAACGGCAAATCTCGAATATTCCATCGATGAAAACGACATCTTCTATGCGATGGAGATAGTTTATCTCTTGATTTACAACCCCATCACGGTCTAGAAATAATCCTTTGTTCATGATCGAAACAACTTTTTGAAGTCGTCCTGTACTTTATGGTAATCATCGGGAATTCCAATGTCGATAAAATAACCGTCGGAGAAGAAAGGTGAAAAGAAAAATTGATTGGAATATTTCTCAAAGAAATCGTTTTCGAATGAGAATTTTTCAGGCCAGTTGCATGAAAGGAATGCCTTTCGATCGATTGCATAAATTCCTGCGTTAATAAAGCCTTTGTCAACCTCTTTTTTCTCGATGAATTCAGTGATCCGATCATTTTCAATTTTCAATGTACCGTATCGGTCAAAATTTTGCATCTCCCTGACAGCGATTGTAACCTCTTTCTTTGTTGAAAGATGCTGTTTTTCCATTTGTGCTAAATCGATATCGAAAAAAGTATCTCCATTGATAATGAGTGCATTATTTGTGTTGGAAATTTCAAGCGATTTTTTTATCGCTCCGCCTGTTCCAAGTGGGGTGTCTTCAATGGAATAGACTAATTCGATCCCCGAAAATTGATTTCCAAAGTAGTTGGTTATTTGCTGGTATTCGTATCCAACCGAAAGAATAATCCGGGGTGGTTCGAATTTTTGCAGGTATTGGAGCAAGTATTGAAGAAATGGCAGATTATTGACAGGAGCCATTGGTTTTGGAATGCCATGCAAAATATGGTGAAGGCGTGTTCCCAGTCCACCGGCCAGAATAATTACCTCACTTTTCATCATCGAAAATGTTCTTTTCCACCATTTCGCAGATAATATGCCCAATCAGAATATGAGCTTCCTGGATTCGAGGTGTATCGTTCGAAGGAATATTGATCAGAAAATCAGCAAATTCTTTCATCTTTCCGCCCGATTTGCCTGTGAATGCTACGATTTTCATTCCAATGGTTTGAGCCACTTTAATGGCTTCCAGGATGTTTTCTGAATTCCCTGATGTGGAAAGCCCAACCAGTACATCTCCTTTTTTCCCGGTAGATTTTACATAACGGGCATAAGCTTTTTGATAACCGAAATCATTCGCAACTGCGGTTAGAAACGAGGTGTTTACATGACAGGCTTCCGCTTCCAGAGGATCCCGGTTGATATAGAATTTTCCCGATAATTCAGCTGCAAGATGTTGCGCATCGGCAGCGCTGCCTCCGTTGCCACAAAACAGCACTTTGCCGCCCTGTTGGTATGTTTCGGTAATAGCACCAATTATTTTTTGAATTTCATTCAATAAAGATTCGTCCTTAAGGATCTCCTCTTTAATTTGGATCGATTCGGTTATTCTTTTAGAAATCATTTCAATAATTTATAATCCAACTTGTTAGTCCTGTTTTGCTAAAACTGAAATTTCTCACTTCGCCTCCGAAGCAGGTCAACGCCTCGATCACCGTATGCCGGGTATTATTGGGGCAGTAGAAGAACATAAAGCCACCGCCACCAGCACCCGAAACTTTTCCTCCGGTAGATCCTGCCTTTATAGCAGCCTGATAGATTTCATCAATTATGGTGTTGGTGATTCCGTCGGCCATCTGCTTTTTGTTTTTCCATCCAAAATCAAGGATCGGTCCAATTTCGTTCAGATCTTCTTTTAACAGAGCTTCTTTCATAAGAATGGCCTGTTCTTTTATTTTGTGCATGGCCTCTACTTTCGAGATCTGATTTTCGTTTACGCTTTGCTGTTGTTTTGCAATGATATTACTCGATGAACGGCTGGCTCCGGTAAAATACAACACCATTGAATAGGACAATTCATTGAGAATGTTATTCTTAATTCGCAGGGGATTTACGATTACCTTGTCATTGGCATAGAATTCCATAAAGTTAAAGCCACCAAAAGTTGCAGCATATTGATCTTGTTTACCTCCGGCCTGTTTTAAGTCGATTCGTTCAATTTCATAAGCCAGTTTGGCGATGTCGTATTCACCCAGCGGGAGTTTGAGCCATTCCGCAAAAGCGCCTAAGATGGTTGTGACGAGTGTAGATGATGATCCCAACCCGGAACCCGGAGGGGCATCTACATGCGTGATCAGCCTGAACGAAAGGGGCTTCTTTACAAATTGCTTTACTATTCGGTTATAAATGCCCGAATGAAGTGGTAGTTCTTCAGATATGGAGATTTCGGTTGCAGAATCATATTCAATGCTGGTTCCTTTGTCTATTGCCTGAAAGATGATTTTGTTATCGTTGGTAGGTTCCAGAGAGGCATACGCATATTGATTGATGGTGGCATTCAAAATGGCGCCTCCATAGATGTCGGAATACGGTGAAACATCTGATCCACCGCCTGCCAGACCAATTCGTAACGGAGCTTTACTTCGGATAATCATTGTTTTATTTGATTGGCTAACTTTATTAAGTTATTGTACATCACTTCCCAGGAATATTTTTTCTTTTCTTCTCTGAGATTTGCTTCAAATGTATTGATTAAATCAGAACTAAAAAAGTCGAAGAGGGCATTTGCTATTTCATTGTGGTCGGGATTGGTCACGTATCCAATCTTCCCATTGATAATGATTTCGCCTAGTCCGCCAACATTGGTTACTAACATGGGCTTCTCAAAATGAAATCCAATTTGTGTAACCCCACTTTGGGTCGCCGTTTTATAGGGCAGGGCAACGATATCGCAGGCCGAGAAATAATTACCAACTTCCTCATTTGGAATGAAATCGGTTTTAAGTATGATGTCATTTTTCAGCCCTTTTTCTTCGATCATCGACAGATATTTATTTCCATCGGTATAAAATTCTCCGGCAATGATCAATTTTACCGGGATCTGGCGAAACCTTTCATCGGCAAAAGCTTCAATTAACAGATCAAGTCCTTTGTAATCGCGGATGAAACCAAAAAACAGGATGTAGTTGAATTGATTGCTTAACCTAAGGTTCTCCAGCGCTTTTGATTTCTCAATTTTTTCTCCAAAGTTGTCAAAAATGGGATGCGGGGAGAGACAACGGGGCTTCTGTTTGTCGAAATAGTTAATGTCGTCGTATACGCTTTTTGACATGGCCAGGAAACCATCAGAAGATTTTACATAGTAGTTGGTAAGTATTTTGTCTCCGGGTCTTTTTTCATGTGGAATCAGGTTGTCCAGAATGGTGATCACTTTGGTGTGTTTGTTCTTTTTGGCTATTCTGGCAATGGTACCAAAGCAGGGGGCCATTAGTGGAATCCAAAATTTGAAGATCAATAAATCGGGTTTGCTTTTCTTAATTTTTAAACCCACTTTTATCCAATTAAGCGGGTTTATTGAGTTGATTGATTGGGTTATACATAGTCCTTTCGGGGCAGGAGAGTCTGAATACTGAGTCTTGCCAGGAAATAATAGCCTGGGATATTGTAAGCTAAATGTCTCAATGGTAATTTCATCGTTGTGTTTTTGAAATTCGTTTGCGAGACGCTCGTTATAGCTGGCTAACCCTCCTCTTAGGGGGTGTGCACTTCCGGCAATGATTACTTTCATTTAGCAATTAATTTTGTGGTCCAAAAAATTTAAAATCTCATCGGTATTGCCGGGTTGAAACCAAGTTATCATTGGATCTTTCTTAAACCAGGTTAATTGTCTCCTGGCATATCGACGAGTATTTCGTTTAATCAAGTCGATGGCTTCTTCTAACGTGATTAAGTTTTCAAAGTAATAAAATAATTCTTTGTAGCCTACGGTATTCAATGAATTTAATTGTTTAAACGGAAAGACTGAGCGAGCTTCTTCAACAAGGCCTCTTTCAATCATTTGGTCTACCCGTTGGTTTATCGTTTCATGAACTTTTTTCCGATCGGTATCAAGCCCAATTTTGAGAATATTGAAGTCTCTCACTTTTTTTGTGTTGTTGCGAAGCGATGAATATTTTTTCCCGGTCATGTAAAATATCTCAATGGCATGCATGATCCGCTTGTGATTTTTCAAGT
>DAOQAB010000100.1:0-13741 GCA_035353695.1 Prolixibacteraceae bacterium | reverse complement strand
GGTTCCAGCCATACTCTTTTGCGGCTTCCATCATCAGGTTATAGCCCTGTGCATAAGAAATAATTTTTGCTCCGAACAAAGCATCTTTCAAATCAGAAATCATTTGTGCTTTGTCGATCGATTTGTCTACTGCTGGTCCGCCAAGAACTTTTGATGCTTCAACACGAATATCTTTCTGGGCCGACAAGCAACGGGCAAATACCGATTCGCCAATCAATGTTAATGGAATACCTAAATCGAGGGCAGCAACGCCAGTCCATTTTCCGGTGCCTTTTTGTCCGGCTGTATCCAATATTTTCTCTACAATAGCTGAGCCATCTTCATCTTTAAAGGCTAATATGTCGCGGGTAATTTCAATCAGGTAAGAATCCAAATCGCCTTTGTTCCATTCTTTAAATACTTCGTGCATTTCGTAGGCGCTCATACCCAGCATTTCTTTCATCAATTGGTAAGCTTCGCAAATAATCTGCATGTCGCCGTATTCGATGCCGTTGTGAACCATTTTCACAAAGTGACCTGCGCCACCTTCGCCCACCCAGTCGCAGCAAGGTGAACCATCCTCAACTTTTGCCGCAACGGCCTGGAAAATGTCTTTTACGGCTGGCCATGCGGCTGGCGAACCACCTGGCATCATCGAAGGACCCAACAAAGCGCCTTCTTCGCCACCCGAAACACCAGTTCCAATGTAAAGTAACCCTTTGCTCTCGACGTATTTTGCCCGACGAATAGTGTCGGGGAAGTGAGAGTTTCCACCGTCGATGATAATGTCGCCCGGTTCAAGATGAGGTATAATTAAGTCGATAAAGTCGTCGACTGGTTTTCCGGCTTTTACCAGCATCATTACTTTACGCGGGCGTTCAAGTGAAGCACAGAGTTCTTCGATTGAATGTGTTCCAATGAAATTTTTTCCAGCTCCGCGGCCATTGACAAAATGGTCTACTTTCTCAACGGTACGGTTAAAAACTGCTACGGTAAAGCCTTTGCTCTCCATATTAAGCACCAGGTTTTCGCCCATTACGGCCAACCCGATTAATCCTATATCTGCTTTTTGTTTCATGATAAATATTTCTTTTTTGTTTATTTCATTAATAAATCGTTATCCTATTCCGTCCGAAAGTGGATTTATTCTTTGAAGAACATTCTACCGCGGACGGTTTTTCTCGGTATTTCTCTCCCCCGGGTTGAAACCCGGGGTTATTAATATTTCGCCCCGATGGGGCTTCTCTTTTTAAATGTCTTTTGTCTATTCAAACCTGTCACTGTGCGCCCATAAGCCCAGCGCCGGGTTGGAGATAAAGAATATCTCTTCACCATTGGGCAGTTGGTTGAACCCGTTTTTTAACTTTTTCGGGTCATATTTTTTGGTGATTTCATCCAGGTCGCCCCAGTTGAAACCAACGCTTTCGATCTCTTTTCGGCTCAGGTTTTCGGGATTCTTTCCGGGGCAATAAGTTACGGAAAATCTTCCTTCCGACGAGCCGTGGATCAAATGGGCTGCAGCGCCCAGATTTGCCTGCAAGTCTTCGTTTTCGGCCACCGCTTTCAGTGTAGCTGGCGTACCGAAATATCCATATTTTCTGATCAGTTTATCAATCTGATGATCCTCGCCAAACTCTTTGAGGGCAGGGGCAAGGACAATCAGTTCCCCTCTGTCGGCCATTGCCATGCGGGTGCGGTAGATGCTTTTGTTGCCCAGCCAGGTACTTTTAAATTCGGCAGGATCGAGCCAGACGATCACTTTCTTCAACGGTTTTTCAACCATGTCGAAATTCACCTTCAGCGAGAGCTCTGCGGCTTTGGTAAAAACTTCGAAATCGTCGCCGATAAACAATCCCCGGGTGGCAAGTTTTCCTTCCCCGTCGACCCCAACCACGGTTTGAACGTATACAATGGGCAGATCTTGTGCAAAATGTTCGGTGGCATAGTTGAATAGTTTTCTTACTGGCGTATTGGCTCGGCCCATCATTCGTTCCATGCCATACGCTGCGCCAACAAAATGGCTTTTATTGATACCTTCAGAACCTCCGGTACCCACAAAAATATTTTTGTTATAGTTGGCCATTCCAACAACCTCGTGTGGTACAACCTGCCCAAGTGAGAGGATCAGGTCGAAACCGCCTTCTTTCAAAAGCCGGTTAACCTGTGCGGGCCAGTCAAAACTGACTTTTCCTTCCGAGATTTCTTCAACGTACGAGGAGGGGACGGTTCCCAGTGTTATCACGTCGTTCCGCCAGTCGTGATCCCTGAAAAGGTTGCGGGGAACATCGGGGAACATGTGTTGAATCTGGGCATCGGTCATGGGAGAATGGGTTCCCAATGCAGGTAATATATCGGTCAGTTTTTCCTGATAATATTGATACGCAAAAGAGGTTAATATCCCAGCATTTGAAGGTAGCCGGGTGTAGTCGGGCGGTATGGCCAACACTTTTTTCTTTTCACCAATCTGGGTGAGGGCCGTAAACAGTCCTTCTTTTAAATCTTGCCCGGATAGAACGAATTCGGGTGAACCTTTTTCAAAATAGATCATATAAGCGTTTGCAAATCATTAAAATATATAAATTCAAGGTGTCAATTATCTCTGTTTTCGTCATTTTAGACGGAGCTCATTTTCTGTGAAGAACCCGTTTTGAACCAATACTTTTTCATAATTCGACTGATCAATTACTATTGGAGGGAATAGTTTTGCCGGCACATTCATTCTCCCGTTGTTAACGGTGGTTGTGAATCTGATTTTATCCTTTTTAACTGCAGCAACAGCCAGATCAATAGCGCCATATGCCAGCTCTTTGATTGGTTTAATAACCGACATCGTTATTCCGCCTTCATGCATCGACTGAATAAGATCGAGTGTGGCATCCATGCCGGTAATAATAACCTTGCCGGGCTCGTATCCATGATTTTCCAATGCTTCGTAAGCTCCAATTCCAAGTGGAATATTGCTTGAGATTATCGCATCAATCTTTTCAGATGAAAAATCGAGTACCTTGTTCATCACTTCTTTTGATGTTTCCTGGTTCCAATCTTCGATGTATGTTTGGTAAACAATTTTTAGCTGATTATTTTCTTTTAATGCCCTTTGTTGCCCGTTTTTGATAAAGACAGCGTTTGCATCGTTTGCATCGCCCCATAACAAAACGCAGTTACCTTTCGGAACCCGGTCTGAAACATAATCCACCATCATTTCACCAATTTTTTCATATTCAAATGAAATTAGGTAATCGAGATCGGCATTTTTAATCATTCGGTCGTAACTAATTACTTTTACATTCTTTTCATGGGCTGCGCGGACAATTCCTCCGGCCGTGTTCTGATTGGCAGCAACAACAATCAGAACGTCAACACCCATATCCAGTAATTCGACTGCTTGTTTCAGCTGCAAGTTTTCGTCGCCCTTTGCATCTTTAATAATCAATGTTGCGCCTAATTCCTTCGCTCTTTCTTCCAGATATTTGATATCCATTTGCCATCGGGCATTGGCACTGGAGTGAATGAGAAAACCAATTTCAATATTCTGGTTTTGCTTGCAAGAAGTAAAAACAGTCAGAAAAAGGAATGCATAAAACAAAACTTTCTTTTTCATAATTTCTGATTTAGAAGTACCCATTTACAAATGTTTTTGGATAGAATCCAAAATTCTCGTGTCAATTTATCAAAAAAGAATGTCTTTTTCCCTGATTTTCTCAGGTATTCTTCATTTAGAAGAATAATATTTTGTTCCCTTACCGATGACTATTACTCCCCTGTATTCTCTAGTCAAACAGGGATTTACTTCTTATGCGAAAAATCACCTTTTAACCCGGGCATTCCCCTGCCAGATGCTCCAAACCATCTCTTCATCGGCTGGTTGGGCATAATCGGTGAGGAAGGTGGTCGCCAATGCTCCGGTAGCCCATCCAAACTGTACCCATTTTTCAGGTTCCCATTCTTTCAGGATTCCATAAAGCATACCGCCCACAAAACCATCGCCTCCACCAATGCGGTCAAGAACGGTGATTGGACGTGGCTGAATAACATGCCAGTTTTCACCTTCGAGCATAATGGCTCCCCAGAGATGTTCGTTGGCATTTACAACCTGTCGCAATGTGGTTGCAAATACCGATGCATTGGGAAATCTTTCTTTGACCCGGCCAATCATTCCTTTGAAGCCTTCAATTTTGTCAATCAGTTCTTTTCCTCCGGCTTCAGGGCCTTCAATTCCCAGGCAGAGTTGAAAATCTTCTTCGTTTCCCACTAAAATATCGGAAACAGAAGCAATTTCTGTAAAAATTTCGTGCAGTTCCTTTTCGCGTCCTTTCCAGAATGAAGCACGGTAATTGAGATCGAAAGAGATACGGGTTCCATATTTCTTTGCAGCTCTTGCCAGTTCAAGGCAAAACTTGCTCGTTTCGGGCGATAAAGCTCCAATTAATCCCGAAAGATGAAGGATCTGAACTCCTTCCCTGGCAAAAATGCGTTCAATGTCAAAATCGTTCACACTTAACGTACGGCCAACTTCTCCGGCACGGTCGTTTTGTACCCTTGGGCCACGCGATCCGGCGCCACTGTCGGCAATGTTGAATTGGTGGCGGTATCCCCATGGGCCACCCTGTTCCACTTCGGGCCCTTCAAAATCCATGTTTCGGCTCCGTAAATTACTTTTGATAAATTGCGCAATAGGGCTGCCTTTTACAAAAGTGGTCAGGACTTTTACGGGTAATCCCAGGTAGGATGGGATCGAAGCGACGTTTGTTTCGGCACTGGTTGCCTGCATTTTAAAGGTATCGCTGCAATGAACCGGTTGTTCGTTTACCGGGGTAATACGAACCCCCATACTCGTTGGCACGACTAAAGAATATGAAAAATCTTTTTTTATCTCGATACTCATTTCGTTTATTTTAAATCAGTTGTGAATTCTATGAACAACGGGATTTTATACTTTGAAAAAAATCCCCCACGTAAGTGGGGGAAATTCCACAAATCCCTAACATTAATCATAATATAAAGACACCTTCGCCTTGAGGTGTGGAAAAACAAACAAAGAACCTGTGCCGGTTTAAACGCCACTGTAGGCGCTGAAACCACCGTCGATCGGGATTACAATCCCGGTAACAAATCTGGCCATATCGGACAGAAGGTAGATGGAAGTGCCAATAAGCTCATCCACTTCGCCATAGCGTCCCATCGGAGTATTGTTGACAATCTTTTGGGCGCGCGGGGTCATTTCGCCGGTTTCGGGATTGATCAGCAAAAAGCGGTTCTGGTTGGTTAGGAAGAAGCCGGGGGCAATTGCATTGACCCGAACCCCTGCTTTAGCAAAATGAACGGCCAGCCATTCCGTAAAATTGTTGATGGATGATTTTGCCGCTGAATAGGCCGGAATTTTGGTCAAAGGCCGGAAGGCATTCATCGACGAGATGTTCAGGATGGCCCCTTCTTTCCGTTCGATCATCTCTTTAGCAAAGACCTGAGTGGGAAGCATGGTGCCTTTCAGATTGAGATCGAAAACCCGGTTGAAACCTTCCCATTGAAGATCGAAGAAGTTGGTCCCTTCGCTTTGACCGGGAATGATTTGTTCTACATCGGTTGTTCCTTTTGGGTTATTTCCTCCGGCTCCGTTGAGCAGAAAGTCAATTTGGGGAACATACTTCAGGATTTCATTTTTGGCATCCATTACAGCTTGTTCTTCAAGAACATTCACAAAGAAGCCTTTAATAATCTGGTTTGGAAATTTGGCACTCAATTCTGTGGCAAGTTTTTCGGCACCTTCCAGGTTGTAATCCAACAGCATCACATTCATCCCCACTGTGCAAAAGCCTTCAGCCAGAGCCGAACAAATGATGCCAGCAGCCCCGGTTATCACAATGGTTTTGCCTTCCAATCCTAACAACTCATTGGTAGAGATCATAATTCAGATTTTATTTTTTGTACTAATGCAATGGTTTCTTTTACCTTTTCGGTAAGCCCTGCATAATTATTTTCAGTAATGTAAGATTTCTTCATCAATTGCGATCCCAGACCGACACAAGTTACACCGGCTTTGAACCAGGCTTTGAGGTTGTCGTATTCGGGCGATACGCCACCGGAAGGCATAATATCGGTCCAGGGGCACGGAGCTTTGATGGCTGAAACAAATGAAGGTCCTCCAACCTGTTCGCCCGGGAATATCTTAATTAGTTCGCAGCCCAGTTCTTCTGCCAGATTTATTTCAGACAGTGAGCCACAACCCGGCGACCACATTACTTTGCGGCGGTTGCAAACCTTTGCCATATCGGGATTCAGCAATGGTGAAACAATAAAATCGGCACCAAGCTGAATATAGAGGGATGCGGTACCGGCATCGAGGACAGAACCTACCCCGATGGCCATTTCGGGCAACTCTTTTTTTACGTATTTCGATAGTTCCGTAAAGACTTCGTGGGCAAAATCGCCACGGTTCGTAAACTCAAAAGCCCTTGCACCACCCTCGTAGCAGGCTTTTACAATGTTTTTGCAAATGTTGATGTCGGGACTATAAAATAGTGGAACAATCCCTGTTCCTTTCATTTTGAGGAAAACCTCTATTCTTGAAAATTTTGCCATCTTTCTATGTTCTTTCTTATTACTATATTAAAAACAGATTCTCGATGTTGGTTGCTTGATCCTAGATACGTTTTGTTCGAGCATCCATTATCGAAAATCGAATATCTATCTGGCTACTCTGCCAGAAGCATCGCCTTCCATCAGTTTCAGAACTTCGTCGACGGTTACCCGGTTGAAGTCACCATAGATGGTATGTTTCAGACAGGAAGCAGCTACTGCAAAGCCGAGTGCCTTCTGATCATCGTCGGGCCAGGTAATGAGCCCGTAAACCAAACCGCCCATAAAGGAGTCGCCGCCGCCAACACGGTCAACAATGTGTGTAATCTGGTAAGTGGGCGCTTCGAACAGTTTTTCACCATTCCAGAGTACGCCTGACCAGCTGTTGTTATTGGCATTCACGGAACCCCGCAATGTGGTAATTACTTTCTTGCATCTCGGGAACATGGCCATGATCTGTTTGGATACCGATTCGTAAGCGGTACCTTCTACGTGTCCCGATGTAACATCAACACCCTGAGGCTTTATACCCAGCACTTTTTCTGCATCTTCTTCGTTGCCAAGGATTACATCGCAACCGGCAACCAATTCGGGCATCACTTCACCCGCCGTTTTTCCATATTTCCAAAGGTTTTTCCGGTAGTTCAGGTCACACGAAACAGTGATTCCTTTTGCATTGGCAGCTTTTATTGCTTCGAGGCAAACATCGGCAGCGCCTTGTGAAATGGCAGGGGTAATACCTGTCCAATGAAACCATGTTGCCCCTTCAAATACCTCATCCCAATCGACCATTCCCGGTTTTATTTCCGAGACCGAAGAATGGGCACGGTCGTATACCACTTTACTGCCGCGGCTAACAGCGCCGGTTTCCAAGTAGTAGATACCTAGTCTTTCACCACCCCACAAAATTCGATTTACACCAACACCCTGTTTCCTGAGTTCTTTCATACAGGCAATTCCAATGTCGTTTTTGGGAAGACGGGTAATAAAATCGACATCGACACCAAAATTAGCCAGCGATACGGCTACATTTGCCTCTCCACCACCATAGGTTGCTGAAAACTGATCGGTCTGGTCGAAGCGGAGATATCCGGGAGTAGCCAGCCGAAGCATGATTTCACCAAAAGTTACTACTTTCTTCATGAATTGATTTTAATGATTAAATTAGTGTTCCACCGTGATTACTTTAGTGTGGATAATTCATAAGGACAAAATTAAAAAAAGAGAATTATAATGCAAACGTTTGCATTATTTTTTTAATTTTGAATCCGAAAAATAGTTTTATCTTTTAGCGCATAGTAAATCGAATGGTGAAAAAGCAATCTACGATACAAGATATAGCCAGAGCATTGAATATTAGTGTTTCAACGGTATCCAGAGCGCTGAGTGACCATCCCAAAATTAGCCAG
Organism: Prolixibacteraceae bacterium; assembly: GCA_035353695.1. Classification (GTDB taxonomy): domain Bacteria; phylum Bacteroidota; class Bacteroidia; order Bacteroidales; family Prolixibacteraceae; genus CAYMTR01. The sequence goes on along the minus strand of DAOQAB010000100.1, from coordinate 5,777 downwards.
GCGACCAAAGATCAGGTTTGGAATGTTGCTCATGAGTTGCAATACCAGGTTAATACGGTTGCATCGAATTTACGGAAAGGAAAGGCAAATACGATTGGAATGATTGTCCCCCGTATTAACCGTCATTTTTTCTCAAATGTAATCACAGGTGTCGAAAGTGTATTAAATCCGTTGGGCTATAATTTGATTATCTGTCAATCAGATGAAAAGCTTTCTCGCGAGGTGGAAAATATTAAGACATTGGTGTCGAACCGGGTTGGAGGAATCATTATTTCGTTGTCGATTGAAACCCATGATGTAAAACATCTTCAGAAAGTGTTGGGCAGCCATGTGCCCCTTGTCTTATTCGACCGTATTTCGGATCAGCTTCATGTAAGTATGGTCGAGAATGACGATGTTTATGGCGCGTATGAAATGACCCGGCATCTGTTGCAACAGGGGTATCGGAAAATTATATGGATGGGAGGCCCCCGGAACATTAATATTTATCGGAACCGGTATAACGGGTATCTGAAAGCAATGGCAGAATTTGGTGTTGATGTGTCCGATCAATTGTGCTTTGAAGGGACACCGACTATTCAGGTAGCTTTTGATTGTGCCCGTAAGATCTTGGAGAAAAATAATTTGCCGGATGCCATTTTTGCTACTTCCGATTACATGGCCATGGGGGTGATCCAGGCTTGTAATGAAAAAGGGCTCCGGGTGCCGGACGATATGGCCGTGGCAGGTTATGCAAACGAACCATTTGCCGAGTTGATCAGCCCGAAATTAACAACCGTTGAACAGTTTAGTGAAGAGATTGGAAAAGCTGCTGCTCAATTGTTGCTTGAAGAATTGGATTCTGAAAATGAGGAGATTATCCCGAAGAGGATGGTTTTGAAGCCAAAACTCATCATTCGGGAATCTACCATCAGAAATAAATAATATATTCGTTTTTTTAAAAAAAAGTAAGATGAAACCATTCATGGACGAAAATTTCATGCTGAATTCCAAATCAGCCGAGCGTTTATATCATGAGTATGCTCACGATCTGCCCATTATCGATTATCACAATCATTTGCCTCCTGAAGAGATCGCTGGAAATATCAATTTCAGGAACCTGACGCAAGTTTGGCTGAAAGGCGATCATTACAAATGGAGAGCCATGAGGGCCAATGGGATCGATGAAAAATTCATTACGGGCAGTGCTTCGGATTATGAGAAGTTTGAGAAATGGGCGGCAACAGTACCTTATACATTGCGTAACCCATTGTATCATTGGACTCATCTTGAATTGCAGCGATATTTTAACATTCACGATTTATTAAATCCGACAACGGCCAAAAATATTTATCAAAAGAGTGAAATCTTGCTTCAGAAGCCTGACTTTTCGGTTCAAAACCTTCTGAAGAAGATGAAAGTAGAGGTACTTTGCACCACCGACGATCCGGCCGACAACCTGGCGTATCACAAACAGATCGCCTCTTCTGATTTTTCGGTGAAAGCATTACCGGCCTGGAGGCCCGATAAGGCAATGAATGCCGAGAATCCAGCGGTTTATAATGCGTATATCGACAGGCTTGGCGAAGTGGCAGGAATTGAAATTAAGACGGTCGATGATTTGCTCACGGCGCTTCAGAAACGGCACGATTTCTTTGCCGAAGCTGGTTGCAAGGTTTCGGATCATGGGATTGAAGAGTTTTATGCCGAAGAGTTTACGCAGTACGAAATTGATACAATCTTTAAGAAAGTTCGTGGGGGAAATGTCCTTCAACCGAAAGAATTGCTTCAGTTTAAATCGTTTATGTTGCTCGAATTTGCCAGTATGGACCATGCGACCGACTGGGTTCAGCAATTCCACTATGGCGTGTTACGGAACAACAACAGCCGGATGTTTGCCCAACTTGGCCCCGATACGGGTTATGATTCCATTGGCGATTTCAGGGTTGCTGCAAACCTGGTTAAATTCCTCAATAAACTGGCAAGCGAGGACAAACTGGCCAAAACCATCTTGTACAACATCAATCCGGGTGATAACGAAATGATTGCCACAATGCTTGGTAACTTTAATGAAGGGCCGGTAGCTGGTAAAATTCAGTTTGGTTCGGGGTGGTGGTTCCTTGATCAGAAAAATGGGATGACCGAACAGATGAATTCGTTATCGGCACTTGGCCTGATCAGCAAATTTGTGGGCATGCTTACCGATTCCAGAAGTTTTCTCTCGTTCCCAAGGCACGAATATTTCAGAAGAATTATGTGTAACCTGTTCGGAACCGATATGGAGAATGGCGAGATCCCCGGCGATTTTGATCTGGTTGGTGGAATCATCCAGGATATCAGTTATTACAACGCCAAACGATATTTTGGTTTTTAAGCTGCAAGTAAAGGATTAAATCTCTGATGTGTTGATGCCTTCAGAGATACAGAAAACATAAGAAGCCAGGGACTGCAGAGTACCCTGGCTTTTTTTCTCCAGATTTTGGTGGTAGAATCTTTAAAAATTAGGGTTACAGTAATTTAGCTGGCACTAATATCTTATTTTGAAAAACTTTGAGTTATTTATATAACATAAGTAGGAATCGGTTAAATTTGTTTTTTTGATTTAATTACATAAAACAGTGCCAGATGAAAAAGATATGCCTTCTTTTCTTGTTTTCAGTGAGTTTCATCCATTTTGTTTATTCTCAAACCGATTATTGGCCGGGAGTGGTCCATTTGGATAATGGTGACTCATTGACCGGTAAATTGTTTTACGGAAGTTCGAAATTCAATTCAGAGAAATGTCTTTTTCGGCAAGATGGGAAGGGAACACGGGTGTTTTATCCTCAGGATATTCAATCGTATCGGTTCGACGGTGCAAGTTTTTTTGTGTCAAGGAAGATTGACTTTAATGGCCAGGGGAAAGATGTTTTTTTAGAGTGGCTGATTAAAGGAAAGCTCAATCTGTATCTGTATGCCGATTCGATGAATAGTATTCGTTATTTTATTGAAAAAGAAGGAGATGTGTTGCATGAGCTCCACAATACTAAAAAGGAAGTCGAATTTTCAAGTTATACGATAACAAAGGATCAAAGGGAGTATGTTAAAGAATTAATTTCCTTGCTTCAGGATACACCTGATTTATTCTCAGAAATTCAGAAGAGTAATTTCGATTTCAAATCTCTGATCCGAATAGCCAAAGAGTACCATAACCGGGTTTGTACCAACGAAGAATGCATCGTTTTTGAGCGGCCCAGGCGAAAGATTGTATTGACCGTTGGCCTGGTTGGTGAGTATTTTACTTCACAGGTCAACATGACCGATGTGCTTAATATTGGTGATCCATCCATTGATACTGGCAAAATGAAACAGACCAGTTTGATTGCCGGAGGCATAACTGTTGATGTTTCCAACTTTAATTTTGTAAGTCCTCGGTTCTCTTTTGGGGCCGAACTTGTTCGTATGAACTCTGACTATGTTAATATTATTGGCGACACCTTGTTGTCATTTAATCAATTCCGATCGTCGATTCAGTTTAAATATTCTATACCGATTCAAAAATTCAAAGCGAATTTCTCGTTGGGAGCATCTTCTTATTGGAGAGGTGATAATAAATATGCAGATAGGCAGTGGTACAAGGAATATGCAAATTCATTGTTCAAGTTTGCTTTTTTTGATAATTCACTGGTTAGTCACTATCAGTTAGGTTTTAATGGTAAAGTTGGGGCCGAATATGATTTGACCGACCGGATCAATCTGGCACTTTCCTTCCGATATGAATATTGCCCACAATTTATGGGTGGATATGTAGGCGATCCATCATATTGCCATAATTTCTCCGCTCAGTTTGGGGTTGGGTACCGTTTTAGAAGGTAATGAACCCATGCTGTAGTTTATCAGAGGTCGATTATTCTTTCGATTCATCCTTTGCTTTGGGAGGATACAGCTCGGGATATTTCAGGTTTCGGAGCCGGATGTTTTCCCCTCTTTTACGCATTGTTTGGTAATTGGTCAGCGGGTAATCGTAATAATCGCGGATGCTTTTGATAAGCGAAACACCCAGGTCGCGAAGGTCATCGGGAACAATCCTGCGAGAATAACCGGCTTTACCATAGGTCATTTCAAGGGTCATGGCCATTACCTGGTCTTTGTAATTGGCCCACCACCAACTTTCAGGATAGGTTTTGGAGGCAAAACTGTTTCCTCCGTCTCCGGTAATTGGTTCAATCATTTCTTCGCCATAATTGGCTTCAAACCGGTCGATAAACGAAAGTTGTTTATTCCACAGGGAAGCTTCTCGGGTTGAATAACCATTGGTTGCAGGGCCAAAATGTGGATAGAAAAACGGACGGATGTCGGGCTCGCTGTTGGATGCGTGAAGGTTCAGGGCAATGGTAATCGGTTCGCCGCCGTCGTTCATCAGTTTTTTTGCACAATCGTGAATGGTAGTCACTTCTACCGGCGATTCTGAAGTTAGTTCAAGCGGATTGGTGCTGTCGAAATACCACATCATTTCAAGGTTTTCTGATTTTGGTGTCGACCGGTAGTTGCCGGCAATTACGCCATCGACATTTTGCATGGGAAAAATATAGACCTCAAAACGGGATAAAATATCGTTTGCTTCCGCAGAACCTCCAATCAGGAAATTAACCAGTCCTTCGATGACAAAAGAAGGAGGGGTTTCTGCCGGATGCGTCCGGGCATGCATGAAAACCCTTTTCTTGCCCGATTGAGAAATGGTGGGGTCAGTAATTTTCAGCAGATAAATAGGTTTCCCTTTTTGTGAATGGCCGGGAACCGAAATGTCGACCAGTGAATTTCCCTTGAGTTTGGTGAGGTATTTTTCCAGATCGGAAAAGGTGTAGGGGTAAAAACGGGCAATCCAGACCTCTTTTTGTTCAAATTTCTTTTTAATTGTCAGTTCTCCAATTTCATCCGGAGTTTGAGTCTCTTGCTGGGTCACTTCCTCTTCGGAAAAGCGAAACCATGTTTCCTGATCGTAAGAGTAAACCGGTATATAGTAGTAAGGCCAGCCTTCGTTTTTGATGGTGATTTGGGTTGAAACAGATGTCGAAACATTTTCCATTTTGATGTACCACCAACTGCGCCATGAAGCAGGCAGTTCGGAATTGTTGTTGTCGTCGGACAGGGAAATTTCCCATTCGTTTTTGCCGGTCTGTTCGGTTGTGCCGATGCTGCCCGATTCAAACGAACCGGTGATGGTTGTACTGGTGTTTTCAATGATATCTTTTTGACAACCAGCCAGAATGGCTAGTGAGAGGATAATGGCAAATAACCGGATATTTTGTGACATCTGTGAGGTTTGATTAACCTTGCAAACATAATTATTCAAAGGGAACTCTGCAAAATAGTGTATAGATATTCAGGGAAAAACTCTTTCTTTTTGATTTATAGTGAAGAAGGATTCCTCTTCATTGAACAGGAAAAAGAAGGCTTTTAAACAAGGAAGCCATGACTATACCTGAAAGCTTTTTTCTGCATCGGAGTAGCATCATGGCTTCCCTTTGGGACAAGGCGGTTGCCTATTTATTGGGTAACGAAACTTTTATGATTGTTCCGCCCATTGAGCCATTCTCGATGACTAATTTCCCTTGTTGTTTCTGTGTGAATTCATTACATATTTTGAGACCTAAACCGGTACCGGTCTCACCGGCGGTGCCCATGGTCGATTCCACAAACCGGTCTTGCATCATGGCTTCAATTTTATCCTGGCTCATGCCAATACCCGAGTCCTGGAAGAGGATGGTGCTTGAATTCATATCCTTGGTGCAGGCGAGGGTAATGGTTCCCTTTTTGGG
>DAOQAB010000099.1:0-13917 GCA_035353695.1 Prolixibacteraceae bacterium | reverse complement strand
CCTTAAAAGATCTCCTCGATCATCCTTCGGTAATTGAAAAACTAAGCCTGGAAGCACGTGAAAGTGCCGAAACCAATTTCGACATTAACAAACTGGCAAAAAAATTGGTTGAAGTCTACGAAACAACGAAAAGAAGCTAACCCGATTTGCTGATTTGTTTAAGCTTCTTGTGTACAACAACTTTTTAAAGAATGAAACCTAAGAGAAACCCGTTCAACCTTCGTAATGAGCTACCAGTGGTATTCTACGTCCGAAACCAAAAGCCTTGGATGAGATCCGAAGAATTGGCGGAGCCTGAAACCGTTTGTATTCGTTGAAATTTACCATTCGAGCCGTCCGGCGAACTGTTTTTTCATCAAATCCCTGAGCAATAATCTCATCGGGGGAAAGGTTTAACTCAATATAACGGAACAAGATCTGGTCGAGAATATCATATTCGGGCAACGAATCGGAATCTTTCTGATCGGGTCGCAATTCGGCCGACGGAGGCTTCAAAATAGTATTCTCGGGAATGATTTCCTTGTCGCGGTTGATATACCGTGCCAATTTGAAAACATCGGTTTTGTACACATCGCCCAATACCGACAAACCTCCGTTCATGTCGCCATATAGTGTTCCATAGCCAACGGCACATTCACTCTTGTTGGTCGTGTTCAGAAGAATATTCCCAAATTTGTTGGAAAGTGCCATAACCAATATTCCCCGCGTACGGGCCTGAATATTTTCTTCGGTCACATCGGGAGGAAAACCTACAAAAAGAGGGCTCAAGGTTCTTTCAAAACTATCGACCGCATCCTGTATCGACAATATCTCATAGCGAATACCCAGGTTTTCGGCCAAATCCAGTGCATCGGTAATGCTATGGTCCGACGAATATTGGGAGGGCATCAGCAAAGCAAAAATGTTTTCAGCGCCTAGCGCTTCGGTTGCAAGCACAGCTACAAGGGCCGAATCAATTCCTCCCGACAAACCCAGTGTAGCCGTCTTAAATCCTGTTTTCCTGAAATAATCACGAATGCCCAAAACCAGGGCGTTGTATATTTTTTCAATGGCCGAACAGTGAGGTTGCAACCTGATTTCCTGTTTTTCGGAAAGGTCGATTACACTAAAATCTTCTTCAAAATAAGCCAACTCCTGCTCAACTTCGCCCTGTGGGTTAATATACATGGAACCACCATCGAAAATCAGTTCGGTTTGGGCTCCAACCTGGTTGGCATAAATAATGGGAAGGTTATACTCCTTAGCATTCCGGAGCATAATCTTTTTCCGGTCCCCTTCCTGATTATATGAAAAAGGAGAAGCGGCAATATTGATCACCAGGTCTGGACTTAATTGACTAAGCTCTTCCAGCGGAGAGGTCATATACAATTTGCTTTTTGCAAAACTGTTGCTGGTAGGCTGATCGTCCCAAAGATCCTCACAAACAGTCAGCGCTATTTTGCTTTCGCCGAAATGGATAATTTCAAACTCCTGATTTGGTTCAAAATGGCGGTATTCATCAAAAATATCATACGTAGGTAACAGGGTCTTATGAACGATCTTTTCGATTTTCCCATCATTAATAAAGATAGCTGAGTTGTGCAGTTTCTTGCCCTTTTGGCTGGTATTAATGGTCGGTGCCCCAATAATTACGGCAATCCCTTTCGATTGAGAAACAATTTGATCCACAGCATCCTGGGTCCAATCTAAAAACTCTTTACGTTCGAGCAGATCGTTTGGAGGGTACCCGCAAACCGATAGTTCAGAAAAAACAACCAGATCGGCATTTTTTTCCCGGGCCATCCCGATATGCCGGATAATCTTAGTTGTATTCTCTTGAAAATTACCAACATGGTAATTCAACTGTGCAATTGCAATTTTCATATCAAAACAGATTAAAACATCACCCCAATAACCAGCCTTACGGTTTTAATCGTGGTTTTTTCATCAAGTCCTTTAATGGTTGTGGCATCAATAAAATAGTTGGTGTACTGAACTCCACAGTTCACCGCCGTATTTCCTCCCAAATCGTATTCAACACCGCCACCCATCAGCATTCCCATGTTATACAACCCAATGCTTTCGCTTACATTGGCACTGTTTAGCTTGCCATCCGTCGAAATAGCCGAAGCGCTGATATTGATCAGGTTGGTAATACCAAATTGGCCAAAATAGGTCATCCGGTAAAACTGGTCGGACCGAAGTTTGATATCCAGAGGTATTTCAATGTAATTCAATTTGTATTGAACCGAAACCGGAGATGTAAGGGTCGTATTTCCCATAGATAAAGGATCGGTAACATTGTACCTCGCTTTAAAGGAATGATTCGAAATATACAATCCGGTGTTTAAAGAATAGCGGGGCACTTTCAACAGAAAAAGATCGGCCTCAAGCCCATATTTAATGCCAGCCCGGCTTTGTTGGTTTGAAATATTTACATCGCTCGATTTCATCCACGAAAGATGCGGACTTGCCTGAAAACCAAGCTTAATAAACTGTCCACGGCTCAAGATGCTCACAGAGAGCAAAACCAAAATCAGGATCGTTCGTTTCATAATTTTCTCAATTCAAGGTGTTCAATTCCAATTTTTTGATCACAATTTGATATTCAAATCGAACCATACAAAAATAGGACGATTTTTATCAATAACGTTTTCCGTGCTGATTTAATTACGTTGTTTTAAATTTGCGACATAATTGAATGGATAATTTCTCGTTTAACGAGCAATGATAAAATTGAAACGGATGAAAAAAATTTGGATGATCGGGTTGCTGGTTTTGCTGTTTTCCTGTAAACACGACCGGCTTAAAATTGATGTTTCTAAAGTTGATGTTAATTTAAATGTCTATCATACAGAGAAATTGATCTTTGTAAAGGATTCTTCGGCTTTTTCAAAAAATCTGGATTACATCCTGACCAATCAGAAGGGTTTCTTTGATATTTATACGAAACATGTTTTGCAAATTGGAACATCTGACGATCCCAACTTCAGGTACTATTTGGAATCCTTTGTGAAGGATACCGTCATTTCACGAGTAGCTGATTCAGTAAATTATGTGTTTAACGATTTCAGCAAAATTGAAAAACAGCTAATCAAAGGCTTCAAACATTACAAATACTACTTTCCAAACAACCAGATCCCACCAATTTATACCTGCGTTACCGGGTTTAACCAGTCGATTTTTGTTTCAGAGTACGGAGTAGGGATCGGCCTTGACAAATACCTGGGATCCAACTGCATATTTTACAATTATCTGGGTATACCCCATTATAAATGTGCCAACATGCACCCGGGGAAAATGGTCCCCGATTTGTTTTATTCCTTGTATTTCACCGATTTTTCTGGCAACGATTCCATCAATGACCTTCTTTCAAATATGATCGATCAGGGCAAAGCCATTTACTTTACCAAGGCAATGTGCCCCGAAATTCCCGATTCGGTTATTATGGGATACAGTGCCAAACAACTCAAATGGTGTCACAAGAATGAAGGAAGAATGTGGGAATACCTCATTGAAAAAAAGTTGCTCTACAGTACCGAGCGACTAACCCTTCAAAAATTTATAGGCGATGCCCCTTTCACAAATGTTTTTTCAGAAGAATCGCCAGGCAAAACCGGAGTTTGGCTTGGCTGGAGAATTGTTGCTTCATTTATGAACAAAAACGAAAATATTACCTTACAAGAATTGATGAACATGAACAATGCACAGGTTATTTTGAATCGTTCAGGATACTTTCCTGAATAAGTTTCAACATATTGAAGAGAATAAAGATGATTTAACGTGAAATAGTATGAACAAGAGTGGAAAAAGAATTGGCATCCTTACTGCGGGCGGAGATTGCCCCGGTTTAAACGCTGCCATCAGGGGTGTGGGAAAAACAGCCATTGTTGAATATGGCATGGAAGTATATGGTTTTGTTTCGGGCTATTCAGGACTAATCAACAAAGAATATGTGAAGTTGGAAGAGTCGAGCTTGTCGGGCATTCTGACCCTGGGAGGAACCATTTTAGGCGCCTCACGTGAGAAACCTTTTAAGGTGAGCGTCGATAGCGATGTGAAAAAGCCCGATCTAATGTATTCAAATTACAAGGATCTTGGGCTCGATTGCCTCATCTGCATTGGAGGAAACGGCACCATGAAAACAGCCGCACAGTTGGCCGATATGGGACTTCAGGTAATCGGGATCCCCAAAACCATCGATAACGACGTGTGGGGAACGGAAATAACTTTTGGCTTCGATTCGGCCGTAGCCATTGCAACCGAAGCAATCGACCGGTTGCACACCACGGCAAACTCGCACCAGCGGGCAATGGTCATCGAGGTGATGGGGCACAGTGCCGGATGGATTGCGCTGTATGCCGGAATGGCCGGAGGTGGCGACATTATCCTGATCCCCGAAATTGAATACAATATCCGTTCTGTTTGCAAAAAAATCGAGAAGCGATTCGAAGACCAAAAACCCTATTCGATCATCGTTGTAGCCGAAGGAATCAAAACCCCTCCGTCAAAAACGGCCGGGAACTACATTTGCCAGTCCATCCACAAATATGTTGGCGTGGAAGCCCGTGAAACCCGATTAGGGTATATCCAGCGGGGTGGAAGCCCTACTGCCATGGATCGCATTTTGGCAACCCGCTATGGAACCTATGCCGCTGAATGTATTGCCCGGGAAGAATATGGAGTAATGGTTGCACTAAAAGGAAACAATTTGCACACTATCCCTCTGAAAGAGGTTGAAAATAAGCTTAATCTGGTTTCACCCACCCATCCGCTGGTGTTACAATGCAGAAACATGGGGGTCTCCTTTGGGGATGAATAAAGCGACCAAACGAAACTCGATAAAAATATTCTTACGGAAAATTGATATTTTTTTTAAACTTGTTCGTTGTTAGAGATTGAAACAGTTAAAGAATAATCACGGAGTAGAAATACAAAAGAAGAATTTATGAAACGACTAATAACTTTAGTAAGCTTAGTATTATTTGCCCTCATTTTGAGCGCTCAGCCTAAAATGGTTTTTACCACAACCGAACACGACTTCGGCACAATCAAAGAGGATAAAGGGTTAGCCACCACCGTATTCGAATTCAAAAACGATGGCGATCAACCATTGATCCTGAACAATGTAAAAGCAACTTGTGGCTGTACCACTCCGGAATGGACACAGGAACCTGTTGCACCTGGCAAAACCGGTTCAATAAAGGTATCGTACAATCCTCAAAACCGGCCTGGTGATTTCACCAAAAACGTTAACGTGTTTTCCAATTCAAGTCCAACCATTGTTGTTCTGACAATCAAAGGAACGGTTGAACAAAGACAACTTACCCTCGAAGAACAATATCCCAGGGAAATGGGAGGATTGCGCTGGAAATCGAACTATTTATCGCTGGGATCGATGACCAATACCGAAGAAAAAACCGAAGTCCTTGAGTTTTACAACAGCTCTGAAAAGGAAATTTCGATGGGTGTTTATCGTACACCTGACTATATCACGGTGACTTTCGAACCAGAAAAAATTGCTTCTGCAAAATTTGGGAAAATGACCGTGAAATACAATGCCAAAAACCGCAATGCCTATGGCTATGTATCGGACCGTATCTACCTCAATATTGATGGCAAAAACGACAACAATTTTTCAGTAGGCGTTTCGGTAACCATCAACGAAGATTTTTCAAAGTTGACTGCTGATGAAAAAGCAAAAGCCCCGGTTGCCTCTTTCGACAACAACGTGTATGATTTTGGCAGCATCAAAGAAGGAGAAATTGCAAAACACGATTTCAAACTCACCAATAACGGAAAATCGGATCTTCTGATCAGAAATGTAAAAGCAAGTTGTGGCTGCACCGCGGTAAAAAATGAAAATGTGGTCAAGCCAGGCCAAACAACTGACCTCAAAGTAGAATTCAACTCGAGAGGAAAGAAAGGCCGTCAAAATAAATCAGTAACTGTAATCACAAACGACCCATCCAATTCAACCATGGTGTTGAGGATCATGGGAGATGTGAATGCTCAATAAAGTTTGTTTATTTTAATAAATATGTTTTAGGGCCGGAAGTAATCCGGCCCTTTTTGTTTTTAGCAGTTTGAAGATTAAAATTGTATCTTCGCAAAAAATTAAAAGAAATGTCTGATCACGATGCCCATCATATTGAGAATCACCCCGATTTTATTGGGTTGAAGGTTAATTCCGGCATAGAGCAACCACCCTCGGTAAATCCGGCAATATCACACAAAACACTGCGCAAAAAGAAAGAGATCCTTTCGGTCGACGACTATGTGAAAGGAATTCTGGAAGGAAACCGGGTAATCCTGAGCAGGGCGGTGACATTGATTGAAAGTGTGAAACCCGAACACCACGAATTGGCTCAACAGATCATTTTGAAATGTTTGCCCTATTCCGGTAAGTCAATCCGTATGGGGATTACCGGCGTTCCCGGCGCTGGGAAAAGTACCTTCATCGAAGCGCTGGGAAAACATATTACCAGAAACGGAGGAAAACTGGCTGTGCTGGCCATCGATCCCAGCAGCGAGCGCTCAAAGGGAAGTATCCTGGGCGATAAAACACGAATGGAAGAGTTGGCAACCGACAACAATGCTTATATCCGTCCCTCCCCGTCAGCCGGGTCGTTGGGAGGTGTTGCCCGCAAGACCCGCGAAACAGTCATTCTGTGCGAAGCCGCCGGATTCGATACCATTTTCATTGAAACCGTTGGAGTTGGCCAAAGTGAAACGGCAGTTCACTCCATGGTCGATTTCTTTTTGCTGATCCAAATTGCCGGCGCTGGCGACGAATTACAGGGAATTAAACGAGGAATCATGGAAATGGCCGACGGGATTGCAATCAACAAAGCCGATGGAAACAATGTGGAAAAAGCAGAACTGGCCCAGTCCCAATTTCGCAATGCCCTGCACCTTTTCCCAACACCGCCATCCGGTTGGCAACCTAAGGTCTTAAAATGTTCATCGTACACCAAAATGGGGATCCCCGAAATCTGGGAAATGGTTTCAGAATACGTTTCCTTTACCGTTAAGAACAACTATTTCGACGAACGCCGGATGCAGCAATCAAAATACTGGATGTACGAAACCATCAATGAAAACCTGAAAAACTCGTTCTATAATCATTCGGAAATAAAAAAGCTATTGAAAAAGTATGAAGATTCGGTTTTGAATGAAAAAATGAGTTCTTTTGTTGCTGCGAACAACTTATTGTCAATCTACTTTAGAAATAATTCAACTCTATAAAAGATTATATATGAAGAAATTTTTGCTGATCCTGTTTTCTGTACTGCTGCTGTGGTCGTGCGGAAATAAAAATCAATTCAAATTATCCGGTGAAATTGTTCCATCTACCGATGGCAAAATGATCCTCTTTGGCTTCAAAGACGGACAACCCGTACCTGTAGATTCTACCCAGATCGTAAAGGGAAAATTCAGCTTTACGGGCCAGGCAACAATACCTCAATTAAAATTGATGTCTATCGAAGGCCAAAACCGTTATATCGCCCAGGTTTTTATTGAACCAAGCAAAATCAATATGACTATTTATCCCGACAGTTTTCAGGCCAATGTGATCAAAGGTTCCAAATCACAGGATATCTTCCAGATTTATATCGACGAAATGGTTTCGTTTTCAAAGAAGGAAAACGATTTAAAAGCCCGTTTCGGTAAGGCTCAATCCACGGGAAATGAACAAGAGCTGAATGGTATTAAAAGTGAATACCAGGCAATTGTCGAAAATACACAGTTGTTTTCACGCAACTATATTAAAAAGTATAGTACTTCACCAGTGGCTGCCTATGTTTATTTGATGAATTTTATCCAGGAAGCTCCGGTTGAAGAACTTGATTCCATGTTGAAAGTGTTTGAACCAATCAATACTTCTGAATTTGTAACGGCAATCAAGGAAAGAGCCGATGCATTGAGGGCTTTTAGCAAAGGGGCAAAAGCACCTGATTTTACACTTTACGATCCGGATGGAAAATCGGTTAGCCTGTCAGCTTATAAAGGCAAATATGTACTGATCGATTTCTGGGCTTCATGGTGTAAACCTTGTATGGCCGAATTACCCAACGTAATTTCAACCTATAATACCTATAAAGACAAAGGCTTTGAAATCATTGGCGTATCACTCGACCGCGACCGTCAGGCATGGTTGAGTACCATTAAAGCCAACGATATGAAATGGCCTCAGGTGTGGGATATGGATGAAAAAGCACAGGGCGAAGTTGCCAATAAATACGGTGTTGCCAGTATTCCTCATACCGTGTTGATCGACAAAGAGGGTGTGATTCTCGAAGTTAACCTTCAGGGCGAACAATTGAAAAGTAAGCTTGCTGAAATTCTAAAATAGAAAACAATACTTTTTTTGAAACCGTCTTTCTGTAAAGCAAGGCGGTTTTTTTATGACTTAGCCAGATAAATCATTGCTGTAGGGGTGAAAAAACAGTACCTTAACTAAAATTTTTACAACAAATTTCAATCAATATGGATTTTGACCTTCTTGTTTTAGGAAGCGGCCCGGGAGGTTACGTAGCTGCAATCAGGGCATCACAATTGGGAATGAATGTGGGTGTAATCGAGAAAGAAAGCATCGGCGGTGTTTGCCTCAACTGGGGCTGCATTCCGACCAAATCGCTGCTGAAAAGTGCCCAGATATTTGAACAGATCCTTCACGCCGAAGATTATGGGGTTGTGATTTCGGGCGAAGCTAAACCCGACCTGGAAAAAATGGTGCAGCGCAGCCGCAATGTAGCCGAAGGAATGAGTAAAGGAGTTCAGTTTTTGTTCAAGAAAAACAAAATCCAGACCATAATTGGTTCCGGAAAACTAAAATCAGCAACCGAAGTAGAAGTCACCACAACCTCCGGAGAAACAACAATTGTTAAAGCCAATCACATCATCCTTGCTACCGGAGCACGGTCCAAAGAGTTGCCAAACCTCCCGCAGGACGGCAAAAAGATTATTGGTTACCGCCAAGCCATGACCTTAAAGAAACAACCCAAATCGATGGTCGTCGTTGGTTCAGGAGCCATAGGAAGTGAATTTGCCAATTTCTACCGCTCCATTGGCACCGAAGTTACCCTGGTTGAGTTCCTTCCCAGCGTGGTTCCCAATGAAGATGAAGAAGTTTCGAAAACCCTGGAGCGATCGTTTAAGAAAATGAAAATGAAGGTTCTGGTCAATTCTTCGGTCGAAAAAGTGGACACATCGGGCGAGAATTGCCTGGTAACTATTAAAACGCCTAAAAGCGAAGAGGTTATAGAAGCAGAGATTGTCCTTTCGGCTGTTGGGGTTACGCCCAACCTGGAAGGAATTGGCCTTGAAGAAACCGGAGTTCTTGTTGAACGGGGAAAAATAAAGGTCGATGAATTCTATCGCACCAGCGTTCCGGGTATTTATGCCATTGGCGACATTGTGGGAGGCCCGGCGTTGGCGCATGTCGCTTCTGCTGAAGGCATTGTGTGTGTTGAAAAGATTGTAGGCCACAACCCTGATCCGGTCGATTATTCAAACATCCCCGGGTGTACCTACACCAATCCGGAAGTTGCCTCGGTTGGACTAACTGAAGCAAAAGCCCGCGAAGCCGGTTATGAGATCAAAGTTGGAAAATTTCCCTATACGGCATCGGGGAAAGCAAGTGCTGCCGGTCAACGGGATGGCTTTGTTAAACTGATATTCCATGCTGAAAATGATGAATTGTTGGGAGCACACTTGATTGGTGGTAATGTAACCGAAATGATTGCCGAACTGGTGGTTGCCCGAAAAAAGAAAATAACCGGACCGGAATTACTGAAAACCATTCACCCGCACCCAACCATGAGTGAAGCAATCATGGAAGCTACCGCCGCGGCTTATGGTGAAGCGATTCATTTGTGAAATTAGTGCGCCGAAACCAATAATACCTGTAAACTTCAAAAACAAAAAAGGTTGCCTGTTAACGAACCAGGCAACCTTTTTTGTTTCAATTCGTTCTACAAAATTACTTGGCTAAAGCCAGCTTTCCATTGATTTCATTAATCAGTTCGGTTCGGTTCGAGAAACCGGCAACACGGGTCAGCTCTTTCATCAGTGCCACTTCCCGGTTTAGCTCCCTCTGATAATTTTGAGCATATCCGATCCCAAGCGACTTATAAAAATGAATTTTATCGAAGCTTTCATCCGCAACCGTCTTCATTAATGCATCACCTTTTGTGTTGTCATTCAACTTATACCATACAGAAGCAAGGTAAATGTCATAAATTGAAGCATCATACATTCCAATTGGAAGAATGGTGTAGAGCTTTTCAATCACCTGGCGAGCCTTGTCGTTTTTCCCTTCTGCAGCAAGCCTTTCTGCAAGAACATAAAAGCTGTTCTTAATTTGAACGACATCGGTTGTACGTTTCAGGTTTTCATCCACATAAATCCGTTTATCTCCAATATTTCCCCAAACGAACTGGTTCATCAGCCGGTTATACAAAATATCGGTATCGACTGTTGGCTGTCCATTTTGGCTTTTGACCGGAACAAAACGATAGGCAAACCCCTCATGCTGAAGATAATCGTCGAGTTTGATGCTTGAGGTGTTAACGACGCTCAAATCAAGATAGATTGGACGCTCCCAGTTATTGTTCGCTAAGATATTCAGAATCGCCAGGTCGCTTTTCGACAGGTAACGGCTGGTCAGGTTAATGATGATTGAGTCTTCAATCATCGAAGCCTTGTCGGGCGATACCGTTTTCGTGGCGAGTACTTTTTGTTTGTCAACTGTAATTTTTATGGTTTTGGTGGGTATATAGCTGTATGAAGTACCATCCTGTGTCTGAACTTTTGTACGCGGCTCATCACTAAGGATAAAATTCATCAGGGTTGAAAGCTCGACCGGCTTTTTAATATCGTCGCGAACAAAGACCGTATTCCGGGCATCGTTTTCATACTTTCCGCGATCCATCAAAATTGGCAGCGGATCCGATGCGTAAACTTTACGTTTCATCTGATCGATATACCAGTCGCCATTCATCAGGGTCACATTGCAAATCCTCACATCCGGACGGACATTCTCCACATCCTGAACATACCAGAGCGGGAAGGTATCGTTATCGCCATAAACAAACAGAATGGCATTCTTTTCACACGAATTGAGGTAATTCTTACCAAAATCACGAGCAACGTAACGGCCCGAACGGTCATGATCGTCATAATTCTCAGCCAGGACAATGATCGGAATAATGGAACAAACTACAATCGTCCCAACCGTGGCATATTTTTTCAGGTATTTTTCAATCAACTGATAAACGCCCAAAACCCCTATTCCAATCCAAATTGCATAGGCATAAAAAGAACCCGTATAAGCATAATCTCTCTCGCGTGGCTGGTAAGGAGGTTGGTTCAGGTAAAGCACAATAGCTATACCTGTCATGAAAAACAGGAGCATTACAACCCAAAAATCCTTTTTGTTTTTGCGGTAATGGAAAAACAAACCAATCATTCCCAAAAGGAAAGGCAGCATATAATACCGGTTCATAGTCTCCGGGTTGGCCATCGAAGCGGGTTGCTTGCCATTATGCCCCAACCGGGCATTGTCAATAAAACCAATGCCGGTTAGCCAGTTCCCGTTGAAAATGTCGCCATGTCCCTGATTATCGTTCTGTCGGCCAGCGAAATTCCAGAAAAAATACCTGAAATACATGTGGTTGAGCTGATAAGAGAAAAAATAACGGAGATTTTCACTAAAGGTGGGTATATATTCTTTTTCACCATTGATACTTACTGGCTTCCCTTTAATCTCGCCCCACATTTTATACCCACTTACATGGTTGTCCTGTGAGCTGTACATTCGTGGAAAGATCGTCTTAAAACGGCTGTCGAAAGTGTATTCGGGCTGGCCTTTCGTTTTGACATATCTCCCATCTTTGGGGTAATAGGTCGGTTTTCCTTCTTTCAATCCGGTTGCCGGTGCATTGTAATAATAACCAGTAAAAATAGGGGTTGTCCCGTATTGTGAACGATCGAGGTATTTCATCAGGGAATAAGCATTTTCGGGATCGTTCTCGTCCATCGGAGTATCAGCCTTTGACCGGATCATTACAATTGCATAGGTTGAATAACCCAGCACGATCAGTACAAAACAGGTGACGATCATATTGAGAATAGCCTTTTTTTCGCGGATGGAATAAATAATTAGTCCGATGGAAGCACCCAAAAGAAGAATGATGAAAGCAATCATTCCGGAATTATAAGACAGTCCAAAGCTATTAACAAACAACAACTCAAATCTCTGGGCAATCGAAGGAATTCCCTGAACCATTCCCCACATAATAAAGGCGATAATGCCTCCGGAGATGAGAATCGTGGTTATAACTCCTTTGGCCGATGCCTGGTGTTTTTTGAAATACCAAATCAAAGCAATAGCCGGGATCGCTAAAAGATTGAGGAGGTGTACACCAATCGACAGCCCGACCAGATAGGCTATCAAAACAATCCACCGGTTCGAAAACTTTTCATCGGCTACCCTCTCCCACCGGAGAATGGCCCAGAAAACCACCGCGGTAAAAAGGGACGAAGAAGCATACACTTCAGCCTCAACCGCTGAAAACCAGAATGAATCGGTAAAAGCAAAGGTAAGTGAGCCAATTACTCCGGCTGCAATGGTCAGAATTTGGTTTTTCTTCGATGAGGTGGTGTCGATAAACTTCTCGGCCAGCATCACAATGGTCCAGTAAAGGAACATAATGGTCGCCGCGCTTGCCAATCCAGAGAAGGTATTGATCATTAGGGCAACCTTGGATGGGTTGGAGGCCAGCAGGGAAACGACACGTCCAATAAGCATGAAAAGAGGCGCTCCCGGCGGATGCCCTACCTGAAGTTTGTATGACGAGGCAATAAACTCACCACAATCCCAAAAACTAGCCGATGGTTCCAGCGTAAGCAGGTACACAATAAACGAGAAGAGCATCACCCCTGCACCCGCCAGCCTATTGATTAATTTGTATTGTTTCATGATTTTCGATGAAAGGTTTAAACAAAGATAGC
Organism: Prolixibacteraceae bacterium; assembly: GCA_035353695.1. Classification (GTDB taxonomy): domain Bacteria; phylum Bacteroidota; class Bacteroidia; order Bacteroidales; family Prolixibacteraceae; genus CAYMTR01. The sequence goes on along the minus strand of DAOQAB010000099.1, from coordinate 921 downwards.
AGTTTAAAAATTCCTTTTAAAAAATTCACATTTGTTAAGGATTGAAAGGGGAAAACGAAAAAAAAATGATTTTTCAGGGTAACCTTTTTGCCATTTTCGGAATTAATATACGGTCATCGTAAACTTCACAACTTGAAATCACAACAATCAATCTGTTCATGATACAAATAATGTCTTTAGTCAAAAAAGATGATTCAAGTAACTGAAGATCATTGATAATTATTATCATTACACAAAAAACGATCACACGAATATACCTGACGTATTGCCTTTTTAGGCACAGCGTAAAATATATTTCAAGATGACCCGTTGAATAGAAATAAAATCCCTAAATCTCAAAATCCGTATGAAACTAAACGAAAATGCGTATGTCCTCAAAAAGATGGTTCGCCTGATCACCAACGAAACAACGGGCAACCCTACCGATTTTTCCAATAAACTGGGCATTTCACGGAGCCAGTTGTATGTAGAAATTGATGAACTTAACAGCCTGGGCGCTGACATTCATTACGACCGCAAGCAGAATACCTTTGTACTTCGTGGAAATATAAAGATCATTGTACGGGAGCCTGTTCTGGTAATCGACGACGATGATTTAACACATATAGACGGAGGTTTTTTTCAGAAAAATTGTTCCGTTCTTTTTTCTGGACGGAACGAACTTAACTTAGCATTTGAGAATTCTCTTTAAAAGCTTCTCTCTGTCTCCTCCCCTTTACCTGCATGTCGGTAGGCTAGAGGGAGGCGGGGAGGGGGTTTAAGCCCGGCGGCCAACCACTTTTCGCGAACCGGAAAGCCACCGGGCAAGCCAGCCCTAAAGCTGGCACAAAATTAATTAAATGTTTAACAATTAAAATTTTGTGTACTATGAAAAATTTAGAAACAATGGGCGTTCTGGAAATGGATGCCGAACAAATGATG
>DAOQAB010000098.1:0-14163 GCA_035353695.1 Prolixibacteraceae bacterium | reverse complement strand
TTATTGCCGGAACCTATAGTTTCGACGTTACAACTGTTGATGTATTGGGTGGTGTGACTACTCAGATAGTGATCATCACATTCCTTGGAGATATCGAAGCCATTTATACCGTACAACCTGCACAAAATGTCGATAGCTATGTCAATGGTGAAACGTTGGCTACAGTTACGGATGCCAATGGCGCTATTGTTTCTGCGGTTTTGGCTAACGGGACATCCTTACCGGCAGGAACAGCCATGAATCCAATTACTGGTGAGATCACCGTTAGTAATCATTTTGTCCTAGTTCCCGGAACATATCATTTTAACGTAACCACCATCGACATATTAGGCGGAACAACTACTCAAACGGTAACAATTATCTTCCTGGGTGACAGGGAAGCCGTTTATGTTGTAGTACCTGCACAGAATGTGGACAGCTATGAAAATGGCGAAACCCTTGCTACGGTTACTGATCCCGATGGTCAGGTTGTATCTGCTATTGTTATTTCTGGTACTTTACCGGCAGGGACAACCATAAATCCGGTTACCGGGGAAATTACAGTTACTGATCCTGCTTTACTTATTCCTGGATCATATACAGTTCAGATAACAACTATTGATATTTATGGTGGAGTGACTACACAACCTGTCACCATAACTTTCCTTGGTGATATTGAAGCCATATATGTTGTAGAACCGGCTCAGAATGTCGATACCTACCTCAATGGTGAAACCCTTGCAACGGTTACTGATGCTGATGGTCCAATTGTATCTGCGATTGTAGTATCTGGTACTTTACCGGCAGGAACAACCATTAATCCGGTTACAGGTGAAATAACAGTAACTGATCCTGCTTTACTTTTACCAGGATCTTATACAGTTCAAATAACAACCATTGATATTCATGGTGGAGTAACCACCCAACCAGTAACGATCATCTTCCTGGGCGATATTGAAGCAATATACGTAGTAGAACCGGCTCAGAATATCGATACCTACCTCGATGGTGATACCCTTGCAACGGTTACCGATGCTGATGGTCCAATTGTATCTGCGATTGTAGTTTCAGGTACATTACCGGCAGGTACAACCATTGATCCGGTCACTGGTGAAATAACAGTAACTGATCCTGCTTTACTCATACCAGGTTCATATACTGTTGAAATTACCACTGTTGATAATCTGGGAGGAGTGACTACACAACCCGTAACAATTATCTTCCTTGGAGATATTGAAGCAATATATGTTGTTGAACCAGCCCAGGATGTTGATTCGTATGTTAATGGTGAAATCCTCGCTACGGTTACCGATGCCAATGGTGATATCGTTTCGGCAACAATTGAATCTGGAACATTACCGGCAGGGACTACCATTAACCCAATTACCGGAGAGATAACGGTTACCAATGCAACTTTGCTTGTGGAAGGTATTTATTCAATGGTTATCACAACTATTGATGAATTGGGAGGAACTACAAATCAAACGGTTGTAATTGAATTCTATCATCAGAAAATTCCACCTGTGGCAGTTGATGATGAAATTACCACATATAGAAATGAATCAAAAACTGTTGATATTGTTATAAACGATTACGACCCTGATGGTACAATTGTTATTGGTTCTTTGGAAATTATTGATATGCCGGTTAATGGAGTGATTACCTATAATAAAACTACTGGTAATGTCAAATACAAACCAGACAGCAACTTTGTCGGATCAGATCTGTTTACCTATCGGATTAAGGATAACGATGGTCTTGTTTCAAACATTGCAACGGTTCATATTCAAGTTATCATTAATTCTGTTCTTGATACAGATGGTGACGGTATTCCTGATTATAAAGAGATTGTTGATGGTACAGGAGAGTTCGATCCATGCTCACCCAAACAACTTCCAGGGTATAAGGGATACGATTTGTCGAATCTGGTTTGGGCTGAAGTCGATTGCGATGGTGATGGCGTTACGAATCAACAGGAGGTAGCAGACGAAACTGATCCATTCAAACCCTGTGAATTTGAAATGGCTAGTGTAACCTTGCCCCAATCATATGATTGGCAATGCGGAGACTGTGACGGCGATGGGGTAACCAATCAAAACGAAATATTGGATAAAACTGATTTTTCTAACCCATGCGATCTGGATATTTCGAATATTACATTGCCTCCAAGTGAAGAATGGTTAGTGTTGGATTGTGATGGTGATGGTGTTACAAATGAAAAGGAAGAAACAGACCACACTAATCTCTTTGATTTCTGTGATCTGATTGCCACTAGCATTACATTAGAACCAAGCGAAAACTGGAACAATGCTGACTGTGATGGAGATGGTGTTACAAACAACCGTGAACAGTTGGATGGCACTGGTTTCCTCGATGGTTGTGATCTTTTACTTACAAGTATGACCCTACAACCAAGTCAGGAATGGTTAGTTTCAGATTGTGATAACGATAGCGTTTCGAACGGACAAGAATTAAAGGATGGACCAGATACCGATGGTGATGGAATTATAAATATTTTAGACACGGATGATGATGGAGATGGGGTTCCGACTATTGATGAATTGGGTATTGATATTAACCATCCTCGTGATACCAATGGTGATGGAGAAGATGATTATCTTGATATCGATGATGACGGAGATGGTATTTTGACCCGCTTTGAAATAAATGACCTAAATGAAGATGGTATACCTGATTATCTTGAGATAATTCAAATAATTGCTGTTAACGACTCCGTAAAAACTGGAATTGATATTTCAGTTGATATTGAAGTATTGACAAATGATATTAATATTTTTGGTGATCAGGATATTGTAATTGTTAATCAACCTTCTAATGGAAGTATTTCAATCAACCAGGGTGTTGGGGTTGTAACCTATATTCCGAATACAGACTTTGTTGGAGTTGATTCGTTTACCTATTCTATTTGTAACAGTTATCAACAGTGCGATCAAGCTACGGTAAGGATTGCGGTGGATGAAATAATCAGTCCACCTCAGATATTCACACCAAATGGAAACGGTCAGAATGACCTCTATGTGATCAGGAATATTCAGAAATACAGCAATAGCTATTTCACCGTATTCAACCGTTGGGGAAATACAGTCTATGAAGCCCATGGTTATCAGAATGACTGGGATGGAACAGCAAATGTTGGTTACATAATTGGAAAGAAACCGTTACCGGTTGGTACTTATTTCTATGTGTTGACTTATGGACAGAAAAGGTCTGTTACAGGGTTTATTTATTTAAAACGATAAGAAACAGGGCAAGTTATGAAACAGTTAAAAATCATTTTAGGATTACTTTTCGTTGTAACTGGTGTATCGGTTTTTGCACAACAAGATCCAATGTTTACGCAGTATATGACAAACCCGGTTACGATCAATCCATCCATAGCGGGTAGTCGCAAGGTTGATAACCTTTCATTGGTTTTCCGAAAACAATGGGTGGGTATCGATGGTGCGCCTACAACGGCGGCGCTCTCATATCAGGGTGCATTTTTCAACGATAAGGTTGGATTGGGTTGTAATCTGATCCACGACAGAATTGGCCCGGTAGTTCAAACTGGATTGTATTTTGATTATGCCTATCATTTGAAAATCAACGATGAAAAAAAGCGTTTTCTTGCATTAGGCATCATGGGTGGATTTAACTATTATACCTTCGATTTGTATTCGTTGCAATCGGATAAGCCCGATGATGATATTGCATACGACGGGATTGAACGAAGATTCCTTCCCAATTTTGGAGTTGGTTTGTTTTATCATACACCCAATTTTTTCTTTGGAGCATCGTTGCCAAAAATCCTAAGAAACAGCTTATCCAAGACTGAAAATACGTTATCGTTAGAAGATAAAGAAGAACGTCACTTTTTCGTTATGACCGGTGTTATAATAGATGTTACCAAAAATATCAAATTTAAACCCTCTATGATTGGTAGGGTTGTCAATGGGGCGCCGGTTTCGTTAGATTTAACTGCAACATTTATGTTATACGATAAAGTTTGGCTGGGTGCCATGTACAGATTTGGGAGTTCATGGGGCGGTTTAATCAGGTGGCAGATCAATCCCAAACTCCATTTAGGTTATAGCTTCGATTTTGCAAATTCGCGGCTTAAATCGTTCAACAGCGGATCGCATGAAATTTATATAAGTTATGATTTTGTACCCGATGAGTTAATTGGTAATGTTACACGATTCTTTTAGAAATAATTAATGTGTAGATTATAAATCGATTGTGAGAAATTAATCCCAGATTAGGCAAAGAAAATCATTGAACTTAATCTGGGATTTTGAATCAAACCGAATATCTCACAAATTCAATTGTACAACTCTGGGTTTGAATCTCATTATTTACTATATTTCATATTGAAAAGGGTAATATTTACATTTATGGGGTTTTCGAAGATTTTCTTCAGTGTTGTTAAAACATATCTGTTTGTAATTATAGTTATTCTACTTGCCGCAGCTATGCGATTGTGGCCTCTGCAATCGCTTGGTGGCCGAACCATTTGGGTAACATTCTACCCGGCTGTAATGGTAGTTGCGTTGTATGGAGGGTTAATTCCTGGATTGGTCGCATCATTGTTATCATGCAGTATTGTTCTCTTTTTATGGCAGTTGTTTGTTCCCACCCCTTTTATAAAAGATTTTGGTGATTGGCTTAGCCTGACCATTTTCATGATAACCTGCACCGGAATATCAATAACTTCGGAGGCCATGCGCCGTTCTCAGAAAAAAACCAGAGAGGCCAAAGAACAGGCAGAAAAAGCGAATAAAGCAAAAAGTGTTTTTCTCTCGAACATGAGCCACGAGCTGCGCACACCTTTAAATGCCATTCTTGGGTTCTCAAGACTAACCTATAACGACCCCACATCAACTTCGGGGCAAAAAGAGAATCTTGGAATCATCATTCGCAGTGGAGAACATTTGCTTAACCTTATCAACAACGTGCTCGATATTGCCAAAATTGAATCGGGTAAGATTCAGTTAGAAGAAAAACCAACCAATATCCGCCAGTTGCTTACCGAGTTGCAGTCGATTTTATTTGTAAAAGCTGCTGAAAAGAAGTTGGAATTTAAACTTGAAATTGCCACTGATTTAATAACAACAGGACTGATCGACGGGGGAAAACTAAGGCAAATTTTAATCAACCTTATTGGCAATGCAATAAAATTTACCGAAACAGGCAGTGTTACTATTCGAGCGATAAACAAGGGCAAAACAGCCAACGATAAAGTATTGCTTCGTTTCGAGGTTGAGGATACTGGCAAAGGAATAAGCCGTGCCGATCAGGAACGGATTTTTCAGGCGTTTGTTCAACTATCGAATCAACCGGCTTCGGAAAAAGGGACAGGATTGGGTTTGGCCATAAGCAAGCAAAACGTTGAGCTGATGGGAGGAAAACTGAATATAGTGAGCGAAAATGGCAATGGATCACTGTTCTATTTTGAAATACCCGTGCTTTGTGTTGATGAAGGTTCGATAATTGTTGAATCACAGAACCAACGAGTAATTGGACTGAAACCCGGACAGCCTCATTTTTCAATATTAATTGTTGAAGATCAACTAGAAAACCGCCTTTTGCTACATAAAACCCTTGAGCCATTTAATTTTGAAATTACAGAAGCGGTTAACGGGCTCGAAGCTGTTGAATATTGTGACCACAAAAAGCCCGATCTGATTTTTATGGACATGCGAATGCCAGTGATGGATGGTATAGAAGCAACAAAGGGAATTCGTTCAAAAGATTATACCAAAGCCATTAAAATTGTGGCTCTTACTGCACATGCACTTGATGATGAACGAAAAGAGATTTTCGATGCCGGGTGCGACGATTTTATCCGCAAGCCGTTTAATGATGACGAAATATTTGGTGCAATTGCAAAAATGCTAAATGTGCAGTTTGTTTATGGCGAAACTGATGCGGAACAGATACACTATAAACCTATTGCCAATAATAAATTGATTGAAGTTCCAGAGGAGATTAAACAAGAGCTCCTTGAAGCTGCAATTTTACTGGACAACGAAACGTGTATGGCAATTATTGAAAAAATAGCATCCTCCCATCAACAGGCTGCTACCTACCTGAAAAAATTGGTCTCCAACATGGACTTCCAGAAATTGATTGAACTATTAGAACCCGATAATACCAACCACGATGATAACAATTGATTTGCGAACGTTATATTTCAGTTATGTACTTACCGACCTTGTTTGCCTTTTGGTAATGATATTTCTTTGGCAACAAACGAAAAAAAAATTTAATGGATCTGGTTTTCTGGTGATCGATTTTGCTTTTCAGGTTATTGCCCTCCTGCTCATCTCTACCCGTACTATTATACCAGATTGGTTATCGATAAATGTAGCCAATACACTTGCGATGGCAGGCGCTGTTTTGGGGTTGATTGGGTTGGAAAAGCTACTATTGGGCAAGACGGGCAAACAGTACCATAACTGGATATTAGTTACCTTGTATACCATCATTCATTTTTATTTCACCTTTATGCAACCTAATCTTGCAATACGAAACATAAATAGTTCTGCAACTTTTATCTTGTTAAGCATTCAATATGTATGGCTAATGTGGAAAAGGGTGCCATTTTACCAACGAAAATTAACCACGAACATTGGTTTTATATTTGCGCTGTACGCATTGGTGAATGTGATCCGTATTGTCGATTTTTTTATTCACAGCTACCAAGCCACCGACTATTTTCATTCAAGCGGATTCGAGGCATTTTGCATGTTCTCGTACCAAATCCTCTTTTTGCTTTTCACATACTCTTTAGCATTAATGCTGAACAAACAACTTCTACAGGACAATGCCCTTCAGGAAGAGAAATTCACCAAAGCTTTCCATGCATCATCATCGTGCATGTTGTTAAGCCGATTACCCGATGGGCATATATTTGAGGTAAATCAAGTTTTCTGCAATAAAACAGGTTATGTGACCGCTGAAGTGATTGGGAAAACCACTGTTGACTTAAAATTATGGGAAAATGACACCGACCGTGATGCTGTCCTAAATCAGTTAATTTCCCAGGGGAAGGTGAAAGAACTTGAATTCAGGTTCAGAAAGAAATCGGGTGATTTCTTCTGGGGAGTGATTTCTTCAGAGCTGATAGAGATCAATGGTGAAAAGTGCATCATCTCAAATATTAGTGATATATCGGAGCGCAAGAAAACAGAGTTGGAGTTGATCGAAAGCGATGAATTCAACAAAACATTGTTGAAAACCATCCCATTCGGAATGGATATTGTTGATCAAAACGGAAATGTTTTGTTCTTAAACGACAAGTTGCTTGAAATTTTTGGGGAAGAATCCATCGGGCGAAAATGCTGGAGTTTATATCAAGATACGAAAACACAATGCAACGATTGCCCTTTGCACCGCGATATTGAACTGGGTAAAACCGAAACTTACGAAGCCCACAAAGCATTGGGCAATCAAATACTTGAAGTAAAACACACGGGCATGATGTTCAAAGGGCAAAAAGCGATGCTCGAAATTTTTCAAAATATAACAGAACGGAAGAATGCCGAAGCCCAATTACAACAATATGCCAAAGAGTTAAAGCTGGCCAACGACACCAAGAGTAAACTTTTCTCCATTATAGGCCACGACCTGCGTAGCCCTTTTACAACCATTACCGGATTTAGTGAAATGATAAGGGACGAAGTTGACCAATTGGATAAGGAAACCATCCGCAACTATGCGAACATTGTGAACTCTTCGGCCATTTATACCCAAAACCTATTTCAAAACCTACTTGAATGGGCAAGGGTGCAACAGGGACAACTGGCATTTTCTCCCGAAACAATTAACCTTTATTCCATCGTTATTGAGATTCAGGAATTGCTGGCGGGGAGCGCCGAAAAGAAAAACATTACCATTGAAAACAAGGTGGCCGAAGGTTTTGAAGTTTATGCCGATTTGAACATGCTGAAAACAACCATCAGGAACCTTATCTCGAACGCATTAAAATACACTCCCAACGGAGGCAAAATTGTCATTAACGCGAGAAATGAAAATAATGCGATCAGCATTATTGTAACCGATAACGGGACAGGTATGGATGCCCAAACCCTTGAGAAATTGTTTAAACCCGGTACAAACCAGTCGGCACCCGGCACCGAAGATGAGAAAGGTACAGGGCTTGGACTTTTGCTTTGCAAAGAATTTGTAGAGCTGCATGGGGGAAAAATATGGGCCGAAAGCCCAATTGGTAAAGGAAACACAGGGAGCAAATTCATATTTACTTTGCCCAAACAAATAATAAAATGAAGAAAAGAAGAAAATGGCATTAGCCGCATCGCGGCAACCTATTTGTAGAACGACATTAAAACAAAATATATGAACAGTATTACTTCAAACCAACAAAAACCGTTCGATATCCTAGTGGTAGACGATACACCTGCCAACCTGAAACTACTGGTGGAACTGTTATCAGAAGTAGGCTACCATATTCGCCCAGCAAACAGTGGGGAGCTGGCGCTGCGCAGCATTAAAGCAGCTAAGCCCGACCTGATTTTGCTCGATGTGAAAATGGACGGATTGGATGGCTACGAGGTTTGCAAAAGATTAAAAGCCGATGAAAGTACTGCCGATATACCTGTGATATTTATTAGCGCGCTCGACGATGAACCATCGAAAGTTACAGGTTTTGAAGTGGGAGGTGTCGACTTCATCAGCAAGCCCTTCCGTAAAGAGGAGGTGTTGGCAAGGGTAAAAACCCACCTCGATTTGCACCTGTTGCAACGCGAGCTGAAAACCAGGAACCAATTGTTGGAAGAGGAAGTATTGTTGCGGAAAAAAGCCGAGTTGGCGATGGAAAAACGAATGGTTGCATTGACTCAACCATTGGAAAATGATGCTAAATATGAATTCGATGAATTATTCAATTTAAACGAGATACAGAAACTTCAAGACCAGTTTGCCGCTGGTTTCGGAGTCGCTTCCATCATTACCAACACCGATGGTACCCCCATTACTAAAGCCAGCAACTTCAGCCGCTTGTGTCAGAATATTATCCGATGCACCGAAACGGGCTTAAAAAACTGTATGCACTCCGATGCCGTAATTGGCCGACAAAATACCGATGCCCCCATTGTACAGCAATGTCTTAGCGGTGGGCTTTGGGATGCGGGGGCAAGTATCACCGTGGGAGGAAAGCACATTGCTAACTGGCTAATTGGGCAAGTGAGGGATGAAAACCAAACTGCCGATAAAATGAAAAGGTATGCCGCAGAAATTGGTGCCCACGAAAAGGATTTTATGGAAGCTTTCGATGAAATACCTTCGATGTCGCAAGTTCAATTTCATAAAATAGCCGATGTGTTGTTTACCATGGCAGGCCAACTTTCCGATATGGCCTATCAAAACATGCAGCAGGCACATTTTATCAACGATAAAAAAACGGCAGAAATCGCATTATCCGAGAGCGAAGAACGCTATCGAACCACTCTTTACAGCATTGGCGATGGGGTGATTACCACCGATGAAAAAGGCAGGGTGCAATTGATGAATACCCTTGCAGAAGAGCTTACCGGATGGAAACAAGAAGAAGCCACCGGAAAAATGCTCGAAGAGGTATTTCAAATTATTAACGAAGAAACACTAGCTCCCGTTGAAATACCCATTCGCAAAGTATTGCGCGATGGCGTGGTGGTAGGTTTGGCAAACCACACCGTACTCATTGCCAAAGATGGAACTTACAGGCCAATTGCCGATAGTGGGGCACCGATCAAAAACGCCGAAGGGAAAATTAAAGGGGTGGTATTGGTATTCCAAGATAAAACCGAGGAACACAAAATTAGTTTAGCGCTGGAAGCCAGTGAGCGGAAATTCAGAAGCATAGTAGAATCGAGCCCGATAGGAATGTACTTTTATGAACTGCAACCCGATGGAAAGCTGATTTTTAATGGAGCCAACCCTGCTGCCGATAAAATAATTGGAACCGATCATAACAGCTACATTGGTAAAACCATACAAGAAGCTTTTCCAAATTTGGCTAACACCAATGTGCCCGAGATGTATTCAAAAGTTGCAACCGGCGAAATGGATACCCAGCAATTTGAAATTGAATACCACGACGAGCAACAAATCAATGGCATTTATAGTGTAACCGTTTTCCAATCGGGCGAAAATTTTGTGACGATAAAGTTCATTGATATTTCAGAACAAAAGAACGCTGAATTGGCGATCAAAAAGAGCGAGGAGCGGTTTCATGGGCTTTTTGAACATGCCACAGTGGGCTTTTCAATGACAAAACCAGGAGGTGAAATTAATATTAACCCCGCATTTGCCAATATGCTTGGTTATGAGCCCAAAGATTTAAAGCAAATTAGCTGGAAAGAGATTACCCACCCCGACGATATTCAGATAAGCATGGATGTTGTTGATCTCTTACAATCAGGCAAACAAAATAGGTTCCGCTACGATAAAAGGTACATTCACAAAAATGGCACTGTAGTGTGGGCCGATGTAAGTACCATGCTAATTCGCGACGAAAAAGGCGTGCCATTGTATTTTATTACCAACATCAACGACCTTACACAACGGAAAGAGGCTGAAGCGAAGCTTCAAAAAAGCGAAAACCGTTTCAGAAAATTGGTTGAGAATGGGTACGACATGATTTCTTTGCTCGATGGCAGTGGTCATATGACTTATAGCAGTCCGTCAATAGAAACCGTTTTAGGAAAAAAGGTCGAAACGCTAATTGGTAATTATTTTACCGATTTGGTGCACCCTGACGACCATGAAACCTTGATCCATTTGTTTACAAAAATAATACAGGCTTCAGAACATATTCATTTTGGACCAATACGAGTACAGCATAATAGTGGTGCCATGTGTTGGATTGAAGGTACGGCCAACAACCTTTTAGCCGACCCCGATGTAAATGCCATTGTTGTTAATTTTAGGGACATAACCCAACGGAAATTAGCTGAAGAGAAGCTGTTAAGGAGTGAGCAGGAGCTTAAAAAAGCACAACAAATTACCCATATTGGCAGCTGGTATCTCGATGTAGCCACCAATGAAGTGGTGTGGACAGAAGAGTTGTATAAAATGTACGGTTTTGACCCTTCCTTGCCTGTACCACCCTACACTGAACATAAGAAACTCTTTACCCCCGAAAGCTGGGATTTATTGTCGGCATCGCTTGCCCATACTTCAAAAACCGGAATACATTACGAACTTGAACTTAAAACAGTAAAAAAAGATGGAAGTAATGGTTGGATGTGGGTTCGTGGAGAATCAATACAAAATGCAAAAGGCAAAACAATTGGACTGTGGGGTGCTGCGCAGGATATTTCAGAACGGAAAAAGGCCGAAGAGACCTTGCGAGAAAGTGAGCTGAAATATCGTTCGCTAATCGAAAATACAAGCGATGTGGTTTTCTGCGTGAATGAAAAAGGAGAGTACCAATTTACCAATCAGGTTTTTGCTTCAACATTTGGTAAAACACCCGACTATTTTATAGGTAAAACCTTCTGGGATATCTACCCGAAGGAGGAGGCTGATTATAGACAAGCCACAAACAAAAAAGTATTTGAAACCGGCTTGTCCGAATCAATTGAAGTTTCAGTGCCTTTGCCCGACCGTACGTTGTATTTTATTGCCAAAGCAAACCCAATAAAAGATGAAACTGGTAAAGTAATTTTAAACCTTACTTCGGCTATTGACGTAACAGCCCGAAAATTAACCGAACAGGCTTTAGTTGAAAGCGAAGAAAAGTTCTCAAAGTCATTTCTGAATGCACCAATATTGATTAGTATAACCGATTTGGAAACCGGGGTTTATATCGATGTAAATGAAGAATCATTGCGGGTTTCTGGTTTCGACCGATCGGAAGTCATCGGCCACACCGCTTCTGAATTGGGCTGGATCTCGGCAGAAGTCCAACAGCAGATTTATTCCGAAATTCAATCGAAAGGACGGATTGTTGATATGGAAATTAATTTCAGGGCAAAAGATGGCTCCCAAATTGCCGGAATTGTAAACGGAGAACTTTTCTATCTAAAAGGTCGTAAATGTTTGCTTACAACCTCTGTTGATATTACAGATCGCAAAAAAATTGAGGAAGAGATTAAAAAAGAGCGGACGCTTTTGCGAACGCTTATCGACCATCTGCCCGATACTGTTTATGTAAAAGATCTTGAGGGCCGAAAGTTAATTACAAACAAAACCGATGTAGATTTTATTGGGAAAAGCTTTAATGATGTCTTGAAGAAAACCGACATTGAATTATTTGAAGGCGAAATAGGGCAACATGGTTTCGACGACGACATGCGGGTGATGCAAACTGGCGAACCCATGCTGAATGTTGAAGAACATTTTATCGACAACCGTGGAGAAAAACGGTGGTTGGTTACAACTAAAATTCCACTCCGCGATAGTGCGGGTAGGGTTTACGGATTGGTAGGTACCGGGCGCGATGTAACCGGCAAACAACGCGACCACGAAACGATCCAAAAACTTTCAAAAAGCATAGAGCAAAGCCCATCTTCAATAGTGATCACCAACGTCAATGGTAATATTGAATATGTGAACCCTCAGTTTACAATCATTACAGGCTACTCAGCAGAGGAAGTAATTGGGAAAAACCCAAGAATATTAAAATCGGGCGAAATGCCTGATGAAAAGTATAAGGAGCTCTGGGACACAATATCAACTGGCGGAGTTTGGCGCGGCGAATTCCACAACCGGAAAAAGGATGGCGAACTCTACTGGGAGTGGGCAACAATGACATCAATTAAAGACGACCAGGGAGAAATAATCAACTACATTGCCATAAAAGAAGACATCAGCCTGCGCAAGCAAATGGAAACCGACCTGGTTGTTGCCAAAGAAAAAGCTGAAGAGAATGACCGGTTGAAATCGGCATTCCTGGCCAACATGAGCCACGAAATACGTACACCGTTGAACTGCATTTTAGGCTTTACCGAACTGATGACCGATCCTGATATTGAATCAGAAGAGCGTTTGGAGTATTCGAAACTAATTGTAAACTCAGGGAATAACCTACTTTCGATTATAAATGATATTCTCGACATATCTAAGATCGAATCGGGGCAAGTACACATAAAACGAAGCAAATTCCCAATTCAAAGAATTATCAAAGAAGTGGTGAATGAATTTGAACACAGAGCAGCCGAGCAAGGTATTTTATTTAAGGTCGATCCCGATTTGTTCAAAAAAGAAATGATGATTGTAAGCGATGATGCAAAATTAAAACAAGTGTTGATCAATTTTGTATCCAATGCCCTTAAGTTTACCGAGAAAGGATTTATTGAGATTGGCCTTAAAAATGAAGGCAATTCCCTGCAATTATTTGTAAAAGATACTGGCATTGGCATTCCTAAGGAGTCTCATGAAAATATCTTTGAAAGGTTTAGGCAAGTAGAAACAGCCCATACCCGAAAATTTGGGGGAAATGGATTGGGGCTGGCCATTTCAAAAAGCCTGATTGAATTATTAGGAGGTACCATTGGAATGGAATCGGAAGTTGGTAAAGGAAGTACATTTAACTTCTCTATTCCAATAATTTAATTATCAATAAAGTACTATTGTGGAGAAAACCTTCGAAGAAAACAATTATCAATCTGATCACAGTTAATCCGAAAACCACAACAAAGAATATTATATCAGCAACAGGTCTTACTCGTAGAGGTTTAGAATATCAATTAAAAAAGCTGAAAGAAACAGGGAAGATCGAGCGGATTGGTTCAGACAAAGGGGGCTACTGGAAAGTAAATCAGGATTAACCCAAAGCAATTTTCGCATAATGCGATATTATAAAACAAGCCATTAGCTTCGAGGTAAGGTTTCGGTTATTCATGCTGATTTCTCCGTTCATTAACTTCAGGAAGGCTTGTCTCATAATCGCACTATGCAAAATAGCCGCTGCAACCCCACACACCTTGGGTTTCCTCATTCACCCTTCAAAGCTCAGTTTTTCCAATGCGCCCCGCAACTGGCTTTTCAGGGTAAATTCGTCAACCCATTGGAAACGGACGCCATCCTCAGCATTTCAAATCGTTTACTTTTCGGCTTTGCCTGCGTTCGTGCATCCCTCCGCCAAAACCTCAAACAAAACTTAACCGCTTAACTGTTTGATGGTTTTTAGAAAATGCAAGAGTAAGGCGCATCCGTTCACAAAAGCGGCTCGTCCCTCAC
>DAOQAB010000097.1:1803-14252 GCA_035353695.1 Prolixibacteraceae bacterium | reverse complement strand
CCATTTGTTCCAACGGAAGTGGCTGTCACAAAAACATTGCCAGTAGCCGAGTGGTCAACGTCGATTGAAACATAAGCACCTTGCATGGTTGTGCGGAAGTCGTTCCAGATATCGCCGTCACCATCGGTGTCGGGATAGTTTTGCGAGATCATGCTTCCGTCGTAATCACTATTGCCCCAGCCGTAAGCATCCGAACGAAGAAGAAAGTATTCTGAATAGTCGGCGGCATCACGATCTGCTACATTGCAGGTGCAAAGATTCCAGTTGTTCCAGTTGTTAACACCTGTACCATGGTTGACAAATTCAAGGTGCAATAGTTTGTTTGACGGAATAGTGAAATAATCGGTGAATGCAGTCCACCAGGCGGCACTGTTATCTTCCGCTCCTACTATTGCCGTAGCGATGGTGAGGAAGGTCGTGTCACCGGTATCGTGACTTGCTTTTACAGCGGCAATTGAGTCGATCCTGTTTTGCAGGTCAGAAGGCGCATTAATTGAATATAGATCCAACTTCTCGCAACCAACTAAGCCCAATGCGGCAAAAACTGCTGCGCACAAAGCGCACCTAATCAGTTTAGTTGTTTTCATAAGTTTAAATTTGATTGAATTCATTCTTTATTTAATTGTAGTCATTTGTTCCATCTTTTGCGATGGCTCATTCTGTGGCATTCCAACATGCCCAATCAACAGTTTTTATTCCCGGTGGTCCTTTTGGGGAATGGCCACCAATCAGCGGATCACTTATGCTCCTTTCGGAACACGAGGTAACGCCGGAAAATGGTCCTGATAATAACAATAGTGTAAACTTTCTCATTTTTAAGTGTGATTAGATTAACTCTTATAATATGCTTTCGATTTTTAACCCGGTCTAAAGGTAATTTTAACGATTCTTAACATAGGACACTGATAGATAATCGGGGTGGACAAATTGATAAAATTGCGAAAAATACTCCCACTAAAGAGTACGTTTCCTTAATGGTTCAGTTTGGAGATTGAGTATGCGTGATAAAATAGAAATCAGTTCAAAGAACGTAGCACAAGACTCACTTTATTTTTCTCTGATGTTTTTTCTAAAATCAACCTTCATTTCCTAAATTTACTCAAAAGATAAATCATTATCAATAGTTACCTTTGGGTACATCATTGAATAGTCATTCAACACGCACCGGAAACGTATGAATAAAATCAGTCTTCAACTAACGATCCTGTTTATAATCACGTGGTTCAATGGATTCGCTAATTTCCAGCAACCGGCCAATTACCACTTTCAATATCTGAAGGTAGAAGATGGACTTCCGCAGAACACCATCAATGCGATTGCCAGGGATTATTATGGCTTTATGTGGTTTGGAACAAATAATGGGATTTGCCGGTACGATGGGTTTACTTTCGAATCGTTTAAGTCGGAGAAAGATCAGCCGGGTTCACTGCCCGACAACATGATCAGCGCGATTGAGCCGGATGAGGATCATCGCCTGTGGGTAGGTTCGGCCAATGGCTTGTCCTACTTTGATCCGCAAGATGATCGTATAGTGGAGTTTTCAACTCAGGAAAACGGTTGTCAGCAAATAACCAGGGTTTCAACGATTGTCGTTCATTCTGGGAAGATCTGGGTTGGAACTTCCGATAATGGCATCTTTTTGTTGTCACACTGCAAGTCAACCGGTAACTATGAATTGGTCAGCCATTTTTGTGAGCAGGAGAATAACCTTCCCGAAAATGGTGTATCAATTATTTACAAAACAAAAGATAATACCCTGTGGGCAGGCACTAATCAGGGAATCTACATTTATAGTGAAACCGAGAAGAAATTTAATCTCTTTACTGCCAATCAATCCATTGCAGCCAATGTGAATGTTTACGACATCTTTGAAAGTAGTAAAGGCGATTTGTACATCGGTACGTTTAATGGATTAGCTGTTATCAGAAGGAACCGGGGCTCTGCCAGTTGGTTTTTCCCTGATGTTTCAAATCCTAATGCGTTAGTCCATGGCACAGTCGGCAAAATTAGTGAAGACATCCGAGGTGGTATCCTGGTTGGTACCCTGGGTGGGCTTCAATCCTTCGATTTAGCCAGTGGTAATTTTTACCTTTTCCCCGAAAACGGCCCCGATTATTTTAAACTGAACAATCAGTTTATCAGCACCATTTATTGTGATTCTACCGGGAATGTTTGGGTTGGTACCGAAAAAGGAGGGATCAATAAGTTTAATGTTTACCAGAAGCCATTTTCGTTTTATGCCAACGATCCGAACAATCAAAACAGTCTGAACGATAATACAATCAATTCTGTTTTGAAAGAGCGCGATTTTCTTTGGATTGGAACGGCTGGCGGAGGTTTGAATTCGGTCGATTTGCGGACCGGAAAATTTACCCATTATCGTTACAGTGCATTTAATAACCAAACGTTAAGCAGCGATTACATCTCATCCATTCTGAGAGGCCCCGATGGAAATCTTTGGATTGGTTCCTGGGGTGGAGGGCTAACTTGTTTAAAGGGCGCTTCTTCCAATCCAACGATTCAGCGAATAACGGCAACCACTCCGGGCTATCGTTATCAACTGGTCGATAATTTCGTTTCAACCCTTTGGGACGACAACCGGGGCTTTCTGGTTGTTGGAGCACAGGGCGGTTTGTCGATGCTAACGTATAACAAGCATAAATTTACAACCCTGGTGGCGCCTAATTCTTCTGAACGGCAAATTTCCGAAGTGGGTTGTATCCTTAAAGATTCCAAAGATTATTACTGGGTTGGGACCCGTAACGGATTGTTTCGCTTTCCGGCTAATTCATTGAAAGAAACCGATCAGCCTGAACTAATTGTCGATAACCTTCAGTTTTTTACCAATAGTGAGTCTGATTCACTTTCTCTGCCGGGACATTATATCATCTCGCTCATTGAGGATTCAAAAGGAAATGTGTGGGCAGGTACCTATGGAAATGGTTTTTGTAAGATTGCAGTCCAAAAAGATGGCACTATTCGCTGTACAAGCTACAGTCAAAACGATGGATTGTCAAACAACGTGACCTATTGCATTCTGGAAGATCATTTTGGGAATTTATGGATCAGTACCGATTATGGGTTGTCGATGTTTGATACAAAGCACCACAAATTCAAAAACTTTTACAAACAGGATGGCCTTTTAAATAATCAGTTTTACTGGTCAGCTTCCTATAAAAGCAACGATGGGGAACTTTATTTTGGGGGCACCGAGGGATTAAACTATTTCAAACCGGAAAACGTACAGGACTTTCAAAATTTGGTTACTCCCCGAATTACCAGGCTGAAAATATTCAATCAGGAAGTGAAGGCCGGAAGTGTTTTTCATGGCAAAAAAGTGATTTGCCGGCCAATTTATGATGCCGATACCATTTACTTAAGCTTTCGAGACAACAATATTTCGTTCGATTTTTCGTCCCTCGATTATAACCTGCCCGAAAAAACGTCGTTTGCCTATATGATCCTCGGAATTGACAAAGATTGGAACTATGTGCCGGCTCAGCGACGGTTTGCAAATTATAGTAACTTGAAAGGTGGCACTTATCCCTTTCTGATCAAAGCTTCGAATGGCGATGGCGTATGGAATGATAAGCCTACCGAGATAACCATTGTGATTACACCTCCTTTTTGGAAAACACGTTGGTTTACTATTTTGATGATTGTATCGGTGGTGTTGATCACCTTCTTTATCGTTCAGCTACAAATGCAAAGTATTATCCGTCAGAAAAAAATGCTTGAAGAGAAGGTTGTCGTTCGCACGCAAAAAATAGAAGATCAGAAAGTTATTTTGGAAAAGCAAGCTGCCGAGCTGATCGAATCCAACCAAAAACTGGAACGCCGGCAGATACAAATTGAGCAGCAAAAGAAAGAGCTGGAAGATAAAAACAATGAAATCTCGTCGCAGCGGGATGAATTGATCGTGTTGAATAACAAAGTTGAAGAGGTCAATCAAAAGCAGCTCAGCTTTTTTACCAATATATCGCATGAGTTCCGTACTCCGCTGACATTGATTATCTCGCCACTGGAACGGATGCTTAGCAAGTTTAAAGGCGATACGGAAACGGAGAATATGCTGAACATCCTTAACCGGAATGCGCAGCGATTGCTCTTGTTGATCAATCAATTGCTTGAAATCAGAAAGGTTGAAACCGGCAATCAGGAGCTTCGGGTTGAAAAAAGCGACACCCCTGACTTCCTGCTCGAAATTTTCGATTCGTTTGTAGAACTGGCTGAGAAAAATGAAATTGAATATACCCATCAGATCGATATTGCCGGGGAAACCTGGATTGATAAGGAGAAGTTGGAAAACGTACTGTACAACCTGCTTTCCAATGCCTTCAAATTTACCCCTCGGGGAGGAAGGATTACGTTGAAGGCCGAATTGTCGACGGAGGGGAATGACCAATACCTGCGAATGGTCGTTTCCGATTCCGGTATTGGAATTCCACAACAACAGATCGGGCGGCTTTTTGATCGCTTTTTTCAGGTTACTGAATCGAAAAACCATAAATATTCCGGAACCGGGATTGGCCTTTCGCTGGTAAAAAGTTTGACTGAAATCATGTATGGGAATGTTGAAGTTGAAAGCGAACCGGGCAAGGGGAGTGAATTCATCGTAACCATTCCTGTTAACCGGCAATTTTTTGCCAATCATGAGATTGATATATCCGGACAGGTTTTCGAATCGGGCATCCGCGATAAAGTGGCTATTCTGTACGATCAAATTGTCGATTCTCCCCAAACAGGTGCTTCTGATGGAAAAACAGATCTGCCGGTTGTGCTGGTCATTGAAGATAATCAGGATATGCGTTCGTATATCAGTTTTAATCTGAAGAAGAACTTTGTCGTACTTGAAGCGGAGAATGGAAAAGAAGGTTTTGAGCTTGCCAGAAGAGAAGAGATTGAATTGATTCTGAGCGATGTGATGATGCCCGAAATGGATGGGTTTGAGTTATGCCGGAAAATCAAGGGAAACCTCTATACCAGTCATATCCCGCTGGTATTGCTGACCGCAAAAGGTGAAGTAGAAGATTTTTTGGAAGGACTTGGTACCGGAGCCGACGACTACATTTCCAAACCCTTCAACATGGATGTTTTGATAGCGAAAATTTCGGGTATCATTGAGAACCGGCGAAAATTGAAAAAGAAGTTTTCTTCGCTTGAAGACGTTACTCCGGCAGAATTGACATCCTCGAAGCTAGATGAACAATTTTTCACCAAGATCAATGAGCTCATCGAGATCCATTATACCGATCCAAAGTTCGATGTTGATACGTTTGCGTCCAAGATGTATGTGAGCAGAAGTCAGTTGTATAAAAAGCTGAAAGCGATAACCGATCTTTCTACCAATGATTATCTGACCGTTTTTCGATTAAAGAAATCGGTTGAGCTGTTGAAAAAGGGGGAGATGCAAATCAGTGAAATTGCTTACAATACAGGGTTCAACGATCCAAAATATTTTAGCAGGGTTTTTAAAAAGTATTTTCAGTGCACGCCTTCCGAGTATGTCTTGAAATTTAAGAATTAAGCTGTTTTATGTTAACAACTCGTTGATAAATTAACCGAAACTACTTACCGGAAATTTGTTTTTCCCTCTACTTTTAGGCTGTTTTAAAACAGTCAGGGAGATGAGAAATGCATTGCTTACAGCGCTAATGCTGGTTTTCTTTTTGTGTTCGTATGGTGTTGAACCCCTTCGTAGTAATACTTTTGCAGAAGAATTATCGCCTGTTTCAGAAGGCGAAATCGTAGAGCATACCTATTATAAACTGGCTTATTCTGAAAAGAATGAGCAGCCGTTTTGGGTTTACTACATGTTGACCCCTGATTTTTTAAATCGTTCAATTGACCGCACCGATGATTTTCGTGCCGATCCAAAGGTGAAAACCGGTTCTGCGACTCCCGATGATTACAAAGATTCGGGTACTGACCGGGGGCATCTCTGTCCTGCTGCCGATATGAAACTCAATACAGTTTCGGTCTCCGAATCGTTTTTTATGAGTAACATGTCACCGCAGATGCCTTCGTTTAACCGGGGTATCTGGAGTAAACTGGAAGCTCAGGTTCGCGAATGGGCCAAATCGGAAGATACCATCCTGGTGGCTACCGGCCCTGTTTTCAAAAACGATAAAGGTACTATTGGCGCCAACAAGGTGACTATTCCGGGTTACTATTATAAAGTGATTTATGACATCACGGGAAAGAAGAAAATGATTGCTTTTCTTCTCGAAAATGAGGCATCAACCAAGTCGCTGGAGTCGTTTGTCGTTTCGGTCGACAGCATCGAAGCATTAACCGGGATTGATTTTTTTGCAGCATTACCCGCAGGTTTGGAATCCAAACTTGAAAGTCGTTCCGATGTTGCTCTCTGGGACTTTTCAACCGGAGATGCTCCTTCGGTCTCGAAACAGTCGGCTAAAAGTACCGTGTCAAAATCGGCTTCTGCAAAATCGGAAGCCACGCAATGTCTGGGAATTGCCAAATCGACCGGGAAAAGGTGCCGCACCATGACGACCAATGCCGATGGATATTGTGCTGCCCATCAGAACCAGGCTGGCAAGAAATGATGTTATTTTTTGTTTCTCAAATAGTCACGCAACACTTTCACCTGGTTTTCAAACATCATATAGCCCACTGTCTTAACTTTTAACCTTTGCGTACTTTGCGTACCTTGCGGCTTTGCGCGAAATTTCAGAATATCATCGCGCAAAGCCGCTAAGTACGCCAAGTGGTTTAGAAACAGAATAGTAAGATGCTTTAGTTTAAACAGATTCTTTCCGTTTAAATTATTGAAGCACAAACGAGAGTGGGATTACGAATGCCTGATTCACCTTTTTCTTTTTGTACTTTGCAGGTGTCCATTTGGGCGAGGATTCAATCACCCTTATTGCTTCCTTGTCAAGAGATGGATCTACACTCTTTAATACGTTTACATTTTCCACTTCGCCTTTGGCGTTGACTGTAAATTCCACATATACCTTCCCCTGGATTCCATTTTCAGCTGCAACTTCTGGATATTGCAGGTTACTCATGACCCAGTTCCGGAATGAATTCAGGTCGCCATCCTGAAAAGATGCAGTAACATCGACTGTGGTATATACAGGTTTTTTGTCGGTTCCAAGAATATTATTTCCATCAGAATCCGTTTGTATCTGCCCTGATACATTATTATTGGCAGATGAATCCGGTGCATCTTTATTTTCGCAGGCAAACAACAGAACAATGACTACAGCTGCGAAAATACTCAGGCTATATTTCAGGAAACCAAGTTTCCCTTTTTTATTTTTTGACATCATTTTAAAACGTTTTTGAATTGATTTCACATTGAAAAAATTACTGGTTATTACCGGAATCCCGCCAATGGCTTGAGAAAGCAAAAGCGCTTTGTATCTTCCGGGCGTAATGGTCCCTTTGGAAAGTACGCCCGAGTCGGCCAGAAATTCATGGTTCTCGCGTACCATGCGGCGGATGATCCAGTAAAACGGATTAAACCACTGGAAAATCATCATGAAATCGATGAAAAGAACGTCGAAAGAGTGCCCCTGTTTTACATGGACCATCTCGTGCTGCACCATCGATTTCCAGTTTTCCTGTGTTGTGAGATCTTTACCGATAAAGATGAAGTTGAAAAAAGAGTAGGGTGAAATTTCCCGCTGTGAAACAACCAGTTTTGCCCTTTTTAGCTTAAAAACCCGGTTCTTCGATACCATGATTGCCAGTTGAAAAAGGCCTGCTGCGATGAAGAACAAGGCAGCAATGGCTCCCAGCCGGTAAATCAAAACCGAGTAGTTAAATGATAAAATGGCACTTCCAACTCTGGACGGAAAACCCGAAGCATACACGGTTACGGTTTCGAGCATGTTTACTCCACCGTTTCTGAATGTATTTTTCGTAAAGTTGAAAATGTCGTTAAGGTTGATGTGGATTGTCAGAAAGGGGAGAAGGGTCGAAAAAAGCAGGGCGCCCAGTAAATAGAAACGATTTGCCCGAAAGCGGTTTTCACTTCTCAGTATAAACCAGTATGCCAGGGTGAAAACCCCCAGGCTCAAACCTGTTTCAATGATATAATTGACAAACGGTTTCATGGCTTTTCATTTTCAATCTCTTTTTTTACTTCGTTCATTAAGTCTTCAATTTCGCCAACCGACATGTTGTCCTCTTTGGCAAAAAACGAGACCATCTCTTTGAAAGAATTTCCAAAGTAGCTGCCCATAAAGTTTTTCATATACGAGCGTGTGTATTCCTGCTTTGATATGAGCGGGTAATACTGATGCGTTTTTCCATACGCTTTGTGGTCGACAAAACCTTTCTTTTCAAGTATCCTGACGATCGTTGAAACGGTATTGTAGGCCGGTTTCGGTTCAGGCATGCGGTCAACAATGTCGTTCACGAAACCTTCATTCAATTCCCAGAGAATCTGCATAATCTGGTCTTCTGCTTTGGTTAGTTCTTTCATTTCTCTTTATCGGTTATTGGTTCCATATCTTTTTTGTGTCATTCACCATGGAAAGAAGAGATGAC
Organism: Prolixibacteraceae bacterium; assembly: GCA_035353695.1. Taxonomy (GTDB): domain Bacteria; phylum Bacteroidota; class Bacteroidia; order Bacteroidales; family Prolixibacteraceae; genus CAYMTR01. Next base: position 5,732 of record DAOQAB010000097.1, on the reverse strand, counting down.
TCATTATTCGTTTGCTTTGATTTTTCCATTTCCATTTCAAAGCTACAACTATTTTGTTAGTTTCGCAACTAATATTTTAGTTGTTGTGTCCAAAAAAATTACGGAGGTTTCCGTATCAATCTGTTCATACGCTCGTTTTTAAGTTTCTTATGACCCGGGTTTCGAATTCAAATATACAACTAAAGTTTTAGTTTTGCAACTATTTTTTTAGTTTGTAAGAAAAAAGTTTTGGCTTCCGTATATTCGTGCCAAATTTTTTGAAATGAAACGATCGTTGTTTTACCTGATACTTTTTCCCTTCCTGCTGGTTGCTGCTTGTACCAAGGAAGAAGCTGCCGATCCCAATTATCCCACAACGATTGAACGAGCTTCTTCCGGGGAGATTGATCAGCTGATTGCACGATTGTCGAAAACACCCTTGTCTGATTGTACGGCGGTTGATTCGTTCGGTTTTTGCCTGGTAAATCCCAAATTAAAGGATTGCGGGAAATTTGATACGGTCTATGTTTATTACACCCAAAAAGCGATTGAAAACTTGTTTTATCAGTCGATTCTTGAATACCGCGATTTATTGAACGTTTCCGATACCGCAGGGATTACGGTCCGCTCGATCACGGATATTAAAGGCGTCAGTTACGACGAGTTTTATAAGACTTATCCCGATTCGGTTCCAAAAGACTGGGTCGTAACTTCGAATCTTCAGACATTGAATGGGTTTGAAATTCCTAAAACCGAAATAAAGATGCTGATCTCTTTCGATCAGGTTCGTTCCATCGGGGGAAAGAGATACCATGAGTTGTATGTTCCGGCTACAGATATTTTCTCGGAAGAGTCGGCCAAAGCGAGCCTTTTGGATGTTGAATTGACCGATGGGAATTACACGTTAACCCCTACCCAAAACACCTACTGGTATCCATCCGAAAAAATTGTTTTTCCCATAGTGAATGCCAACCGGATTGAATTGCGGATATGCTGGTCGCTTTATCCCGTTAACTGGCAGGTGGTTGTCGACACCCAAACCGGCGAGGTGTTGAGCGCCGTTGATGTGGATGAGATTTAAATCGAAGCCGGAAGGTAAGCTTTTGAAGTGGGCGAACAAAGAAGCAGAATCGGGCTTTATTCGGTTTTTCGTTACCCTAAAATGGTGAAATGATCCTGGTCTTTCAATACGTTGAATTTTCTCCGGAAGTGTTGTAGCTCCTGATAATCGAGAGAAACGGTCTCGATTATTTCTCGGTGGTGCGCGTTGAACAGTTTAATGCCTTTTGGATCAATTACCACTGAGTTTCCTGAATAGTTGATGTTCATGCCGTCGGTGCCAATCCGGTTGACGGCTACCGTATAGCACTGGTTTTCGATGGAACGGGCTTTCAGCAGGGTCTTCCACACTTCGTTGCGTGGTGCAGGCCAATTGGCCACATTGATCAGCAGGTCATAGTCGTGGATATTCCGGCTCCAAACCGGGAAACGTAAATCGTAACATATTTGTGGAAATATCTTCCATCCGTTGTATTCGATGAGGGTTTGTGCATCTCCCCGGGTAAACGACTGGTCTTCGTCGCCCATGCTGAAAAGGTGCCGTTTGTCGTAGGTGATGATTTTTCCGTCAGGTTCCACCCAGCAAAAGCGGTTATAGTATTTCCCGTTTTCGAAAATGAAGAGGCTGCCGCCAATGGCCATTTTCTTTAGGGACGAAAGTTCCTTCATCCAGGTAACCGTCGCCCCGTCCATTGTCTCGGCAAGCTGTCTTGGGTTCATCGAAAAGCCGGTGTTAAAGGCTTCGGGCAGAACCAGAAGGTCGATTTCGGAACGGCACTCTTCGAGTATTTTTTCAATCTTCGAGCAGTTTCCAGAGGGCGACTCCCAAACAATATCGTATTGGGCAAGGGCAACCGAGAGATGTTCTTTTCGTTCCATCTTATCCTTTCAGAATGAATTGGTTTATTTGTTGGGTCGATGCAAATTCTTCCAACAGGTTTTCAGCGAAGCGAAGGGCGGCGGAAATGCTGGAATGGTCGCCAAATCCGAAGATAACCATCAGAAAATGTTGGGTCTCCGAGGTAACTGATGTTCGCTCCGAGTCGCTGGTCGGACTTCCAAAAGCTCCCGTTTGGTCGCGCAGAACGGGCAATCCGTCGATGTTCAGCTCGCCGCGTCCGATGCCTTCATACCGATCGTTTTCGGTGCCGATACTGAGTGAAACGGGTGGATTGATCTTCGACAGGTCATATCCGCCAATCGAGAACCCTGTCTCGAGTGAAACAAGGTTCACGATATCAACCACATTGTTTACCTGGTAAAGTCCATATCCTTTTATTGTGCGTCGCATAAGTGCTTCGGCTGATGGACGGTAACGGGCTGGATCTTTCCCAAATGCCCGATAAACCTTGCGGGTGGCATCGACTGCGGGTATTTTTGCAATCTCCTCAACCGCAAGCGCTGACTGTATCTGGTGGCAAATGTGATCGATTTTCTTCCACAGGGCATTATTCTCCTCGCAGACGATCACATCGCATTCAATGCATCCCAGAACAGTGGCTGGCCATTTAGACCGGAACTCGGGTGAATTTGTTATTTCAATCATTTCATAGCGGTTGGGTTAGACGGGTCAGTAACTCCAGTTGCCTCGGGGAAGCCATCGGACTCAATGTGTCAAAGATGGTTTGGTGATATTGGTTGATCCAGTTGATTTCCGCTGGATCGAGCAATGTCTTTTCGATCAGGCGGGAATCAATAGGGTACATGGTCAACGTTTCCCATCGATAGAATTCTCCGAATTCGGAAACCTCATCTTCTACACAAACCATCATGTTTTCGGTTCGGAGCCCGTACAAACCTTCACGGTAAAAAGCTGGTTCGTTCGACATCACATTCCCGAGGCAAATTGGCTGGTTATTCAGGTCGAGGCGGATGCTTTGCGGGCCTTCGTGAACATTCAGGTAAGCGCCAATGCCGTGGCACGTTCCATGTCCATAGTTCATGTGGTTTTTCCATTGGTACATTTTTGCCAGCACATCGAGATGACAGCCGATGGTCCCTTTCGGGAAGCGAATATCCGATAAGGCGATCATGCCTTTTAATACAATGGTAAAATCAACTTTTGTTTGTTGCGACACTTCACCCAGGACAAATGTTCGGGTTATGTCGGTGGTGCCATACTCATACTGGCCTCCCGAATCGATTAGAAGGACTCCTTCGTTTTTCAGTTCATTGGCTTCATCTTCCTTTACATGCAGGTGGACAATGGCCCCATGATCCTTGTACCCGACGATGGCGTAAAAACTGTCGCCCCGGAATCCGGGCATCTGCAACCGGAAATTTGTAAGCTTTTTCAGGATGTCGTATTCGGTAATCTTTTCTTTTCCAATATTTTTTTCGAGCCATAACTGAAAGTTGAGCAAGGCTAGCCCATCGGAGACCATGGCTTTTTTGAACCCGTTAAGCTCACTTTCATTTTTCATCGATTTCAACAAATTTGGGATTGATAAGCTGTATATCAGTTCGTTCCTGTTTCCGATATGTTTAATCGTCGAAAAGCTGGTCCGGTCGGGGTCAATAAGAATTTTTTGGTTGCTTATTCCCAGAATGTATTTGAAAAAGATTTCGTAGGGATAAATTTCAACGCCATCGTTCATCAGCTCCTGGATATCTTTTTCTGAAAATTTCCGGGAATCGGTAAACAATCTGACAAATCCGTCGCCAATGATGCCGTATCCCAACACCACCGGGTTAAATTGGACATCGGTTCCGCGAATATTGAAGGTCCAGCACAGATCGTCAAGGGCTGTGATAATAGTTAAGTCGGCGCCCAATTTTTTTAGTTCGCTATCGATGATTTTGAATTTCTCTTTTCGTGAAACGCCAGCCCACTGGATTGGATGGAGGAAAGCTTTCCCTTTGGGGATTTCCGGGCGGTTGTCCCAGATTTC
>DAOQAB010000097.1:0-1703 GCA_035353695.1 Prolixibacteraceae bacterium | reverse complement strand
TATCGGGAATCGGTCCAAAGAGCTGCCTCGTCGAGGGTTATTGCCAGCCAGCCGTACGAGCCGGTGAAACCAGAAATGAATTCGCGTGTTTCCCAGTGTGAGGGTATGTATTCGCCAAGATGCGGGTCGCAGCCATTAATCAGATAGGCACTGAACCCTTTTTCCTGCATTAACTCCCTGAGGTGGCTAATTCGTTCAGTTATTTTTTCGTTCATTGTTCAATTGAATAAGTAAGTTTTTAACGGAGAGAAAGGGAATTTGATGAAGATTGATTTCTTCTGGTTTGATAAATTCAATTCCCTGAACATCATCCATGTATTTTAATGTTGAAAAATCGATGACCCGGCATTTGAAAACGAGGTCAATGGTAAAAACAGTCGTACCGGAGAAGCGGTACTGATTAGGGAAGGAAACGTAATAGGAAAAGGAATCCGGAACGACATTGAGTTCTTCTTTTAGTTCACGTAACAAAGCCGTTTCGGCACTTTCGCCCGGATCGACAAAGCCTCCGGGGAGATCGAGCATTCCGATGGAAGGTTCTACTCCGCGCCTGACGAGGAGCAGTTCGTTGTTGCTGTTATGAATGAGAGCGGTCACCGCAGCAGCCGAATTCAGGAAGAAATGCATCCCGCATTGGGGGCATTTGAACGAAAATTGTTCACGATCGAAAGAGCCCGGAGCCGCACAACGGGGGCAGAATTTGTAATGGTTTGTTGGATGTTCTGATCCCAAATCCTCCATTGGGGAATTGAGGTGATGTTCCGGTGTGAAATTTTCGTTCATTTGTTCAACGTCCATTTTTAGAAACAGATAACACTCAACTTCTGTTTTTAGAAGTTGGGTTATTTGGCTTTTTGTCCTACAAAATAATCATCCTTTTCGGCAAAAAGGATGTTAAAGGTAGTGAGGCTACCGTAAGCACGAGTAATATATTGTTGCAAATCAACTTTCTCCTCATCGGTGAGGCTGGGGTGGCTGTTGATGTTTTGTTCCAAAACCCTCAGACGGTCACGGACCATCACAATTTTATGGAAAAAAGTTTCGATGGGAACATCTTTGGGCTGAAGGTCCGCATTGCCGGGTTTCATGATCAGGGAACCGCCTTTCCATTTGTCCCCGATTTTTACCACCTCCGATAATCCCTGGTATTTGTTCAGCACATAGGAAATGGCCTCTTCCACTTCGGCCAGGGTCAATCCGGTACGGGGCTTGTTGTCAGGTTCCGACAATATTTTGAGGTCGGGATTGTATTTGGTTAATTCAATTTTCCCTCCGCGTTCAAAAAAAATTTCGTAGTTGGTGAGGTGCGATTTGCTAATGATTCCTTCTCCATAACGGGGATGGTCAACCCGTGTTCCTACTGCCAGTTCTTCCATATAATTTCTTTCAGAAAAGATGATTATTAATTTTTCAGTAACCCCAATGGGTTTGATAATCGTAAAGTAAGCATAATTAAGCCAAAAATAAAAGATGTGATTTCATTGTTTTGATACGAAAAATCAGTCAAGAGATCTTCCTAAAAGTGCAGCAAATAATTTGTTTGATATTTTGTTTGATGTTCAGTTGTTTAGTGTAATATTTACAGAATGTTAATATTCATCATGCTGGTTCGGTTCTGAAAAAAAATAACCTATTTTTGTATCAATGATTGCATGGTTTAAAAATCGATTTCAGCAATTTTATGAATGGCGGATAAGGAAAAT
>DAOQAB010000096.1:0-14330 GCA_035353695.1 Prolixibacteraceae bacterium | reverse complement strand
CTTGCCCACGTTGCGATGAACGATGTTAACGCAGAAGTCCGAAAACTTGCCGTTGGCCGAATATCAAACGAAGCGACCCTTGCCCATGTGGCCATGAATGACTGTGATGCCGAAGTACGGAAACAGGCTGTTGGTAAAACAAGTAACGAAGCAACTCTTGCTCATGTTGCCATGAATGATTGCGATGCTGAGGTCCGAAAGCTTGCCGTTAGTCGAACGACAAACGAATCAACTTTAACATTTGTTGCCATGAATGATGTTGATGCAGCGCTTAGAAAATTGGCTGTTAGTAGATTGGCTAAATAGCGGGTTTCGTCTTTAATGTGCTGCATTGAGCATGTGGCATACCTGAATGATGGCGAATTTTGAACTGGCCATTTTGTGTTGAACGTATCCGGAACTCTTTTCCAAACTTGTTCCAAGAGATCAGTATCGGGCATCAAAAATGCATTTTTTTGATGCCCAATGCTGATTTTTCATTCTTCTTTTCTGTTTGATTTTCAGTCGATTTGAATGTTTTTTGCGCGTCGGTTTTTTCTTGGCGTTCTTTTGTCTTAAATTAGAAATCGAATATCTAATATTAAACCTTTTGGTGAAGCTACAATCTTATTTTTATAAGGTTTTATTTTACGGGAATACCGTTTGGTTATTAAGCTTGCATTACAAAGGTGCAGACAAACTTTTATCTAACTAAAAAATGAAAAATCGACTATTCTTAGTAGCAGTTTTGCTGTTATCTATGGCTGCTAAAGGGCAAATTCTGCCGTATCAAAATTCCAATTTAAGCTCGGAAGAACGGGCTAAAGATTTGATTTCGAGGTTAACACTCGATGAAAAAGCCACGCTGATGTGCGATCAAAGCGATGCCATTCCACGCTTGGGGATTAAAAAGTTCAACTGGTGGAGCGAAGCACTTCACGGGTATGCCAACAACGATAATGTGACGGTGTTCCCCGAACCTATTGGTATGGCAGCTTCGTTCGACGATGCTTTGCTGTATCAGATTTACGATGCGGTTTCTGACGAGGGACGTGCCAAATACAACCAGTGGATTCAGGGTGGAAACGAAAACAAACGTTTCCTGAGCCTTTCGGTGTGGACTCCTAATGTGAACATCTTTCGCGATCCTCGCTGGGGACGTGGACAGGAAACTTACGGCGAAGATCCTTACCTTACTTCGCGCATGGGTGTTCAGGTGGTGAAAGGGCTGCAAGGTCCTGCCGATGCAAAATACCGTAAATTGCTGGCCTGTGCCAAACATTATGCCGTACACTCTGGCCCGGAATGGAGTCGCCACGAATTAAACCTGAACAATGTTAACCCACGGGAATTATACGAAACATATCTGCCTGCTTTCAAAGCCTTGGTTCAAGATGCCGATGTTCGTCAGGTAATGTGTGCCTACCAGCGTTTGGACGATGAACCTTGCTGTGGAAATACCCGTTTGCTTCAGAAAATCCTTCGCGACGAGTGGGGGTATCAGTATCTGGTGGTTTCGGACTGTGGAGCTGTAACCGATTTTTTTACTACACACAAAGTTTCGTCAACCCCGGTTCATGCTGCCTCAAAAGCCGTTTTAGCCGGTACCGATGTGGAGTGTGTGTGGGAAAATTATCCGTTTAAAGACCTTCCAAAAGCAGTTGAACAGGGTCTCATCAAAGAAGAAGATATCAACAAAAGTTTGTTGCGCGTGTTGATTGGACGTTTCGACCTTGGCGATTTCGACGATAATGCCATTGTGCCTTATGCTCAAATCCCAGCTTCGGTTTTGAACAACGAAAAGCACCGTAAACTAGCCCTCGATATGGCACGGGAAACCATGACTCTGCTTCAGAATAAAAACAACATTTTGCCGCTGTCTAAATCGTCGAAAAAAATTGCGGTAATTGGACCAAATGCTGCCGATAAACCCATGTTGTGGGGAAATTACAATGGAACTCCGGTTCGCACCATATCAATTTTAGATGGGATCAAAACCAAACTTTCTGAAAGCAAAATCATGTACGATAAAGGTTGCGACCTGGTTGAGGATAAAGTGACCCAAAGCTATTTCGATCAATTCTCTTTTGAAGGGAAACCCGGTATAAAAGCCCGCTACTGGAACAACCGCGAAGGCAAAGGCGATGTGGTAACTACTGTTCAGATTACCAATCCGATAAAAATGACCACTGCCGGGCAGCACGAATTTGCTTCGGGCATAAAATTAGAAGATTTTTCAGCCATTTACGAAACTGAGTTTATACCAAAAGTTTCAGAAGAACTGATTTTCAAAGGTGGGGCAACTGGCCATCTCGAACTGTTGGTCAATGGCGAATCGATGATCAAATACGACAACTGGCGCACACTTTCGTCGCGAACACCGCTAAAAGTTGAAGCAGGAAAAAAATACAAAATCGAAATACGCTATGCCCAGATGAACAATTGGCAGGCTAACCTTGAATTGAATTTTGGCAAGGAAGTCGATGTTGATTACACCGAACTAATTAAAAAACTGAAAGGCATTGAAACCGTTGTGTTTGTTGGTGGACTTTCGGGCAACCTCGAAGGCGAAGAGATGCCGGTGAACTACCCTGGTTTTAAAGGTGGCGACCGCACCAATATTGATCTTCCGTCGGTGCAGCGCAACTGTTTGAAAGCATTGAAAGAAGCCGGAAAGAAAGTGGTTTATGTAAACTGCTCAGGTTCTGCCATCGCTTTAACTCCCGAAACCGAAACTTGCGATGCCATTCTTCAAGCTTGGTACGCGGGCGAATCGGGCGGACAAGCCATTGCCGACGTGCTGTTTGGCGACTACAACCCTGCCGGTAAACTTCCAATTACCTTCTATAAAAGTTCAGATCAGCTAAACGACTTTGAAGATTACTCGATGAAAGGCCGTACATATCGTTACATGACCGACGCCTTGTTTCCATTCGGATATGGGTTGAGCTATACCACCTTTAATGTAGGTGAAGCTTCATTAAGCAAGAGTTCGATTAAATCAGACGAAACGGTTCAGTTAACTGTGCCGGTAACAAATACAGGAAAACGCGAAGGAACCGAAATCCTTCAGGTTTACGTGCGTAAAGTGAACGACCTGGAAGGTCCGCTGAAAACGTTGAAAGGGTTCAAAAGAGTTGGGCTAAAGGCTGGCGACACCCAAAAAGTTACAATCGACCTTGCGCCTGCATCGTTTGAGTTTTACGACTGGAATACCAGAGCCATGAAAGTAACTTCGGGTGAATATGAAATCTTTTATGGGAACAGTTCTGATGCCAAAGATTTAAAGAGTTTGAAGATTGTTGTTCGATAATTAAATAAGAATTAACCTATTATGAATAATAAACCTGTAAAATTAGTTGTTCTATTACTTTGCTCTTTTTTGGTGACGGCTTTTATGCCGGGGAGCAAAATGGCAAAAAAGCCAATTTACCTGAACACATCCTATTCGTTTAAAGAACGTGCTGCCGATCTCGTTTCGCGTATGTCGCCCGAAGAAAAGCAGAGCCAGTTAGGAAATACCATGTCGCCAATTCCGGGGCTTGGAATCAACCACTACGATTTTTGGGGCGAGGCTCTGCATGGTGTTGTAGGACGAAATAACAACAGCGGCATGACCGCAACTTCTTTTCCAAACAGTGTAGCAGTTGGGGCAACTTGGGATCCGGAACTGATAAAACGTGAAACCGAAGTTATTTCAAGCGAAGCCCGAGGGTTTAACCACGAACTTATTTTCACACTTACTTACTGGTCGCCGGTTATTGAACCTGCACGTGACCCACGTTGGGGGCGTACAGCCGAGACCTTTGGCGAAGACCCATTTCTGGTTTCTCAAATTGGAAAGGGTTTTATACAAGGGTTGATGGGCGACGACCCAAAATACATTAAAGCTGTGCCTTGCGGAAAACACTTTATTGCTAACAATACCGAGTTTAACCGCCACTCAGGAAGTGCAAACATGGACGACCGCGATATGCGCGAGTTTTATCTCTTACCATACAGAACGTTGATCAGGGATTATAACCTTCCGTCGATTATGACAGCTTACAGCGCTGTAAACGGAGTTCCTATGTCGGCAAGTAAATTCCTTGTCGACACAATTGCCCGTAAAACCTACGGTATGGAAGGTTATGTGACCGGCGATTGTGGTGCAATTGACGATATGATCAGAGGACACCGCTATGTTAAAACCAACGAAGAAGCTGCTGCGTTGGGAATTAAATCGGGTGTTGATTCCGATTGTGGTGGCGTTTATCAGAACAATACCCTTAAAGCGTTGGATAAGGGAATTCTTTCACAGGGCGATATCGACAAAGCTTTAATCAACATTTTCACTACCAGAATGCGTCTTGGTGAATTTGATCCACAGGAGATTGTTCCATTTTACGGAATAAAGCCAAGTATTATTAATGATCCGTCGCATAACGATTTGGCTATCGAAATTGCCACAAAATCGCCGGTATTGCTGAAAAACAATGCTGTTGGAACTGCCGGGAACAAAGCACTTCCTATTAACCTGAAAAATATTAAAAAGATAGCTATCCTTGGTCCTCAGGCCGATAAGGTTGAACTGGGTGATTATTCGGGTCAGGTTGAACCTGAACTTTCGATTAGCCCGCTTAAAGGGATTCAAAATTACATCAAAGCTCATCAGTTGAATACTGAAATCGTAACCAAATCGACAGGAAACACCAACAGAAATTCCGATTTCTTAACGGTAAACAACTTCTCGACCATCCGTGGTGGCGTTGTTGTGAGTGAATTTAATGCAACAAAGTTCGATGCTTCAGCTCCAGGGCTAATTGTTACAGAACGTTTCGGACGGACTTCAATCAGTGGCGTTAAAGATGGTGACTGGACAGCTTACAATAACGTAGATATTACCGATATCGACTCTATGCGTTTCACTATGAACGTTTCGGGCGAAGGTGGTTTGCTTGAAATCAGGGTTGGTTCGGCAACAGGAAATATCCTGGCTTCTGAAACAGTAAAACCTGCGCAACAACAACAACAAGGTGGTGGTTTCTGGGGCGGAAGGCCACAAAATGTATCAATGAAGATTAAAACGTTGGGTATAACCGGACCACAAACCATTGTGCTTGTTTACCGCGAAGCCGAACGTCCGGGAACAGATAAAGAAACCTTAGATTTGGCTGCTTCGGCCGACGTTGCTATCATTTTTGTGGGCACCGACCAGAGCACAGGTCGCGAAGAATCGGATCGTTTTGCTTTGACCTTGCCTGGCAATCAGAACCAGCTGATCAGTTCAATCGCTGCGGTTAACCCAAACACTATTGTGGTGATGCAAACCATGGGAATGGTTGAGGTTGAGCAGTTTAAAAATAACCAAAATATTCCTGGTATTATTTGGACTGGTTACAACGGTCAGGCTCAAGGTACTGCCATTGCTAAAATCCTTTTTGGCGATGTAAATCCAGGTGGAAAGTTAAATGTTACATGGCACAAATCGGTGGCCGATCTTCCAGATTTCAACGATTATACATTGCGTGGCGATGGCTCTAACGGAAGAACTTACTGGTATTACAATAAAGATGTTTCGTACGAATTTGGGTACGGTTTGTCGTACACAACATTCGGGTACAGCAATTTCAATATCAGCAAAGGAAAGATTACTCCAAACGATAAAATCACAGTAAGTGTCGATGTGCAGAATACCGGCGGAGTAGATGGCGACGAAATTGTTCAGATTTATGTAAAGACTCCTGATAGCCCAAAATCGCTGCAGCGTCCTATTAAGCGCTTGAAAGGATTTAAACGTGTAACCATTCCTGCTGGCCAGATCAAAACTGTGAACATCGATATCGATTGTGCCGACCTCTGGTTCTGGGATGCAGAAAATGATAAAATTACCTTCGATCAGGGAAAATATATATTCGAAATCGGTGCTTCTTCAAAAGATATTAAAGGCCAGGTTGAAGCTACGATGAGTGGCAATTACAAGCCTGTGTTGAAAACTGTTGTTGCCGAAAGCGACCGTGTAGTGCTTCGTCCGGGAAACACCATCACAACAAGCGTTACTGCTGCTATGTCCGACGATAGTTTCTACGATTTAGCCAAAGCCAAAGTTGCATACAAAAGCAACAACCCATTGGTTGCCACTGTTGATGCAACCGGGAAAGTAACTGCAACCGGAGTTGGTACTGCACTGATTTTTGCAAGTGTTACTGTTGATGAAACCACAGTTTCGAACAGTTACCCGGTTAAAGTAATGCCCGACCTTACTCCGAAATCGATTACCGTGAACGGAAAAAATATTCCTGGTTTCAGCAAAGAGGTTAAAGCATACAGTTACTTGTTGAAAGCAAATTCGAAAGTGCCAGCTGTTAGTGCTTCGGCCATGTTTGGCGATATTACGGTTGATGTTGAACAGGCAAAGGGAATTCCCGGAACTGCTGTCATCAAATTTATCGACAATGTAACCCTCGAAACCAATACCTATTACCTCAATTTCGATGTAGCATCGGTGTCCGACGAGTTTAATGGTTCTGTTGGAAACCAGTGGCAATGGTTTAGGGAAAATAAAGAAAACCACAGCATATCGAAAAATGCCGGGACTGTAACAATAACAAGCGAAACAGGCGACATTTCGGAAGGGACCAATAACGCTAAAAACATGTTGCTGCAAAGTGCAAACAACGATTGGTCGATAGAAACAAAACTTGTTTTCTCCAGAAATCCTTCTCAGCCTGAAAATGCAGGCATCGTAGCTTATCAAGACGATAACAACTTTGTGAAGTTCATGGTCAGGGCCGTTACAAAAACAACCAGGGTGCGCACACCTCAACCCGGAACTATTGATCTTTTGATGGAAGAAAACGGTATTGCCAAGTCTATGGCTTCATTCAACCTTCCGAAAGAGATTACAGGCAGCAATTCATTGTTGCTTAAACTGGTTAAGAAGGGAAGTGTCTATACAGCATCTTATTCACTCGACGGGGTTAAGTTCGAAACGCTTGGTGCTGCAAACATCCTGCTTAAAGATATTAAAGCTGGTTTAATGGCCTGCGACGGTATTGTTACCCAATACATGAAGAGCACTTACTGGTTCGACTCTGATACCACAAAACCAAATACACCATTCGATGTTTCGTTCGATTATTTTCATATCGAAAATAGTGGACTGAAATAAGTTAATTCAAAAGAAGATTACACTAAATAACTAACTATATAAGTAACTATGAGAAAATTAATGATTTCAATGTTGTTTCTGGTTTCATCGGTTTCGATGGGCTGGGCACAGCAACCAAAGGCAATCGAAGATTTTAAACCAACGCCTGTAAACCAACCGGGCAGTCCGTTCCCTCAGGTGAATTCTGAAGGCCGGGTGCGCACACAAATTCTTGCACCAGAGGCAAAAAAAGTACAGCTCGATATTGGTGCTGTGAAATACGATATGGTGAAAGATGAAAAAGGAATGTGGACCGGCGAATCGGCACCTCAGGACGTAGGTTTTCACTACTACCAGTTGAACATCGATGGTGCTTCGGTACCAGATCCAGGCAGCTTGTTTTTCTTTGGAGCTTGCCGTTGGGGCAGCGGTATTGAAATTCCATCCAACGATCAGGACATTTTCGCAGTGAAAGACGTTCCTCATGGCCATGTGCACGAAGTTCTTTTCCCATCGAAAAGTACCAATACATCGCGCAGGGCATTTATTTATACCCCTGCAGGCTATGAAAATGAAACATCGAAACGTTACCCTGTTTTGTACTTGCAACACGGTTATTGCGAAAACGAATATTCGTGGCCAAATCAAGGGCGCGCCAACCTTATTATGGACAACCTTATTGCCGAAGGAAAAGCCAAACCGTTCATTATTGTGATGACTTACGGTATGACCAACGAAATCTCGTTTGGTGGCTTGCGCAACTTTGACATCAAACCATTCCAAACTGTTTTGGTTGACGAGTTGATCCCTTATGTTGACAGCCATTTCCGTACATTGGCCGATCAGAAAAACCGCGCCATGGCCGGTCTTTCAATGGGCTCGATGGAAACAAAATCGATCACCATGAATCGTCCCGAAGTGTTTTCATACATTGGTTTGTTCAGCGGTGCAACGTTCAATCCTGAAGATGTGAAAGACAAAAGCACCGTGAAACTGATTTTCCAAAGCTGTGGTAGCAAAGAACGTCCCGATGGCGTAAAGCAGTCTGTTGAAGAATTAAAAAAGGCTGGCATCAATGCCGCTTGGTATGTTTCTGAAGGTACTGCCCACGAATTCCATACATGGCGTCGTAGCTTGCACCAATTTGCACAACTTCTGTTTAGATAATAGATAGCTAAAAATCTAACACAATGAAACAAATACGATTGTTGTCCATAGCCATCCTATTGGCGATGGGCAACTTCGCTTTTGGTCAGACAACCAAAGCGAAAGAAGATTTTAAACCTTCAAGCACCAATCAACAAGGAAAAGAATTTCCACAGGTGAACTCCGAAGGCCGTGTAAGGGCTCAAATCTCAGCTCCAGAGGCCAATAAAGTTCAGCTAGATATTGGCGGCGTTAAATACGATATGGTGAAAGACGACAAAGGTGTTTGGACCGGCGAATCGGCTCCTCAGGACGTAGGTTTTCATTACTATCAGTTGAACATTGATGGCGCTTCTGTGCCCGATCCGGGCAGCCGTTATTTCTATGGCGCTAGCCGTTGGGGCAGCGGTATCGAAATCCCTTCCGACGACCAGGATTTCTTTGCACTGAAAAATGTGCCTCATGGTGTTTTGCGCGAGGTGCAGTATTTCTCAAAAACTTCAGATAAAGTACGTCATGCATACATTTATACACCTCCAGGTTACGACAAAGACAATTCGAAACGTTACCCGGTTTTGTATTTGCAACATGGCATGGGCGAAAACGAAACAGGTTGGGGTAACCAGGGACATACGAACCTGATTATGGACAACCTGATTGCTGAAGGGAAAGCTGTGCCTTTTATCGTTGTGATGGAAAACAGCAGTGTGAAGTTCGAAAGACCTCGTGAACCAAGACCAGCAGGTGGCCCAATGGGCGGTTTTGATTTTGCTGCCGATTTTAAAAACGTTCTTCTTAACGATCTGATTCCTTTTGTTGAAGCTAATTATCGTGTTATAGCCGATCCTCAGCACCGTGCTATGGCAGGTCTTTCAATGGGCGGCATGCAAACACGTTTAATCACGTTAGGCAATCCCGAAGTATTCTCGCAAGTGGGGATGTTCAGTGGTGGCAGCATCAGTAAAGAGGATATCGAAAAAACTCCTGCATTCAAACAAAATGTGAAGCTTCTGTTTATCAGCTATGGTAGCCGTGAGCTCGAAAACCCACGCGGTGGTGGCTTTGGTGGCGATCCAAAAGTAAATACTCAAGCGCTGAAAGATGCCGGAATGAATACTCATTTCTATGTTTCGCCGGGAACGGCTCACGAGTGGCATTCATGGCGCAGAAGCCTTTATCTGTTTGCACAACTTGTTTTTAAAAACTAAAACGTAGCGTTATGAAGAAAAATTTTATAGGGATAGCTTTTTTTTCAATTGCTTTAAGTTCAGTGTCTTTTGCTCAGACACAGACCAAAGCAATCGAAGATTTCAAACCTTCATCGACAACACAAGAAGGGAAGCAATTTCCTCAGGTAAATTCAGAAGGTCGTGTACGTGCTCAAATTTCGGCACCTGAGGCTAAAAAAGTTCAGCTCGATATTGGTGGCGTAAAGTACGACATGGTGAAAGATGACAAAGGCGTTTGGACTGGCGAGTCGGGTCCGCAAGACGAAGGTTTTCACTACTACCAACTGAATATTGACGGTGCTTCTGTGCCCGATCCTGGTAGCCTCTATTTCTATGGTGCAAGCCGGTGGGGTAGTGGTATCGAGATTCCGGCAAAAGACCAGGATTTTTATGCTTTGAAAAATGTTCCTCATGGTCAGGTAAGCGAGGTCCCTTATTTTTCAAAAACCAACAATGCTATGCGGCGTTGCTTTATTTATACGCCACCAGGCTACGATAAGGATATGCAAACGCGTTACCCTGTTTTGTACCTTCAGCATGGTGGTGGTGAGAACGAAACTGGCTGGTGGTCACAAGGTAAGGCTGGTCTGATCTTGGATAACCTTATTGCCGAAGGAAAAGCAAAGCCATTTATCATTGTCATGGACAATGGTACCTGGAGCATGAGCGGTCCTCGTCCGACAGATCGTAATGCACCATGGCCACCTAAAGGATGGGCCGATGGTTTCACAAAAACTCTTCTGGAAGACATCATTCCAATGGTTGATGCAAATTACCGCACCCTTGCCGATCAACAACACCGTGCAATGGCCGGACTTTCGATGGGTGGCATGCAAACCCAGACGATTACTCTTGCCCATCCTGAGGTATTCTCACATGTTGGTATATTCAGCGGTGGAAGTATCTCTCCGGAAAACCTGGCAACAGCACCTGGTTTTAAAGAAAAAAACAAACTTGTATTTGTAAGCTTTGGAAGCCGCGAATTAGAAAATCGCCGTCAAGGTTTTGGTGGCGATCCTAAAGAAGCTGCCGAAAAACTGAAAGAAGCCGGGCTAAATTCCCATTTCTATGTCTCACCACAAACAGCTCACGAATGGCAAACATGGCGTCGTAGCTTGTATCAATTTGCGCCACTTTTATTCAAATAGAAGAATAACTAAAATTTATACCTGCCTTTTTTAAGCCTCCCTTTTGTGGGGGCTTAGAGGGGGCTCAATTACAACAAAAATGAAAAGATTTTCAACAATACTTGTATCACTACTGACCGTAGCAGGTTCAATGTGCTATGCACAAACCAGCACAACAGAAATCAAAGAAGATTTCAAACCTTCATCATTAAACCAACCTGGCAAAGAGTATCCAATGGTAAACTCGCAGGGTTATGCCCGGTTTAAAGTCGATGCCCCACAAGCTCAGAGTATTGTGGTGAGTTTAGGCCTTGGTGGAGCAAAAGGTGGAACACCATTGGCAAAAGCTGAAGATGGTTCGTGGATGGGAACAACCGCAGGTCCAATGGACGAAGGGTTTCATTACTATCATCTCACCATCGATGGTGGCGTTTTTAACGATCCGGGTGCGTTGAATTATTACGGTTCGACTCGTTGGGAAAGTGGTATTGAAATTCCTGCTCAAGATCAGGATTTTTATGCGTTGAAAGACGTTCCTCACGGAAACGTTCAACAAATTCTTTTTCCATCGAAAAGCACGGGCACTTCACGCAGGGCTTTTGTTTACACACCTCCTACTTACGGTAAAGATAAAAACACCCGTTACCCTGTTCTCTACTTGCAACATGGTTGGGGCGAAGACGAAACAGCATGGAGCAACCAGGGCCATGCCAACCTCATTATGGACAACTTGATTGCTGAAGGTAAAATCAAACCATTTATTATTGTAATGACTTACGGAATGACCAACGAAATCAAGTTTGGAAGCGGGTTTCGCAATTTCGACTTTACTCAATTTCAAACCGTTTTGGTTGATGAGTTAATCCCTTATATTGATGCCAATTTTGCCACAAAAGCTGACCAAGCCAATCGTGCAATGGCCGGATTGTCAATGGGTGGAATGGAAACAAAAAATATCACACTCAGCAAACCCGAAGTGTTTTCGCATTATGCCTTGTTGAGCGGAGGAACCTATGCGCCCGACGAAATCAAAGACAAATCGAAAGTGAAACTTATCTTTTTAAGCTGTGGAAGCAAAGAACGTCCCGACGGCATCAAAAGCTCTGTTGAAGCATTGAAAGGTGCTGGTTTTAATGCAGTTTCGTATATTTCTGAAGGAACGGCACACGAATTCCAGACATGGCGTCGTAGCTTGAAAGAATTGGCTCCACTTTTATTTAAATAATTGAAAAGATGAGAAAAAGGTTCTTCGCAACTTTATTCACTGTTTTATCCATTGGCAGCACTTGTTTTGCTCAATCTGGAGCTGTGAAAGAAGATTTCAAACCTTCGGAAGTGAACCAACAGGGAAAATTATTTCCTCAGGTAAATTCTGAAGGCCGCGTTCGTGCTCAAATTTCAGCTCCCGAAGCAAAAAAAGTTCAGCTCGATATTGGTGGCGTAAAATACGACTTGGTGAAAGATGACAAAGGCGTATGGACAGGTGAATCGGCTCCACAGGATGAAGGTTTTCACTACTATCAGCTCAATATCGACGGTGCTTCGGTGCCCGATCCCGGAACCAGATATTTCTATGGTGCCGGACGTTGGGGCAGTTGTATCGAAATTCCAGCCGTCGATCAGGAGTTTTATGCTACGAAAGATGTACCTCATGGTTTGGTGAGCGAAAACATTTACTTTTCAAAACTGACCAACTCATTCCGTCGTTGCTTTGTATATACACCCGCTGAATATGAGCAAAATCCACAGAAACGTTACCCGGTTCTTTACCTTCAACACGGAAGTTTTGAAGACGAAACAGGCTGGCCAACTCAGGGGAAAGCTGGTCTGATTCTCGATAATCTGATTGCCGCAAAAAAGGCTGTGCCAATGATTATTGTGATGGATAACGGTTATGCTTACAAAGCACAGACAGGTGAAAACCAAGGTCGTCCGGTTTCGGTTTTTGAAGAAGTTGTGATCAATGAGGTTATCCCCATGATCGATTCAAAATTCCGCACACTCACCGATCGCGAACACCGCGCCATTGCCGGTTTATCAATGGGAGCCAATCAAACCATGCGCATCATCATGAACAACCTCGACAAGTTTGCTTCGTATGGTGGTTTCAGCGGAACTTCAAATTACCCAAGTTCTGATGAGATTAATGTGGAAACTTTTCTAAACGGAGCTTTCAAAAACGGCGCAGCATTGAACAAACAGTTCAAGGTTTTCTGGTTGGGATTAGGCACCAAGGAACCAAATCCGTTCCCCGGTTCAGTGGGCGCATTCCGTAAAATGATGGATAAACAGGGAATCAAATACGTCTATTACGAATCGCCCGGAACCGCCCACGAATGGCTCACCTGGCGCAGGGATTTATATCAATATGCAAGTTTATTATTCAAATAATCAAACTCGAAGAGTAATGAAGAATCTTTTATCAATCATACTGTTTTTGGCTATTAGTACAGTTGGGTTTTGCCAGGGCGCAGATTTTCCTGCCGGAACAAAACCTGCATCGACCAATATCATAGGTGCTGATTATCCTCGTGTCGACTCACTTGGAAGGGTCTATTTCCGCTTAAAAGCTCCTGAGGCTACAAGTATTTCGGTAAGCCTTGGCAATGTTGCACTTACAAAAGGCGACGATGGTTTTTGGACTGGTATTACAGGACCGCAAGACCCTGGTTTCCACTATTACACGCTTAAAATTAATGGTGTGGATGTATCCGACCCTTTGAGTGAAACATTCTATGGCGCAAGCCGTGTGATGAGCGGTATGGAAATTCCTGAAAAAGGGGTCGATTTCTACGACGTAAAAAATGTTCCTCATGGCGAAGTATCCTCGTTTTACTATTGGTCAAAATCGTTTAACGAACCCCGCCATGCCTATATCTACACTCCACCAGGTTACAATAAGGATTCGAAAACACGTTATCCGGTGCTTTATTTGCAACATGGAATGGGTGAGGATCGTCGTGCCTGGTCTCAACAAGGCCACGCCAACTTCATCCTCGACAATCTTATTGCTGAAGGCAAAGCGAAACCAATGATTATTGTAATGGAAGATGGTGGTATTGCCAGAGGTTTTGGTACGCCAATTCGCGATAAATCGGGTAAGATAATTCCTCAGCCACAAGGTCAGGGGCCACGTCGCCCCGGAGCACCAGGACAAGGCCCAAATTTCTGGGACGAATTTACTGAAACCATGATTACAGACTTGATTCCTGCAATAGATGGGCAATACCGTACTTTAGCTGACCGCGAAAACCGTGCAATTGCAGGGCTTTCACTCGGTGGTACGCAAACTTACCAGATTTCGCAGGCCAATCTCGACAAGTTTGCCAATATTGGTGTTTTCAGTGCTCCTTTCGGATTTCCGGGCGTTGAAACCGGATACAAAGGTTTATTGGCCAAACCGGCTGAATTCAACAAACAGGTGAAGGTTTTCTTCATCAGTATGGGGTCAAAAGAAGGGCCAAATTCTGGCCGTTCCATCCACGAAACACTTGATAAAGCAGGCATCAAAAACGTCTATTACGAAGCACCCGGCACAGCTCACGAATTCCAGACATGGCGTAAAAGCTTGTATGGTTTTGCACAGCTTTTATTTCAGAATAAATAATTGATAATATCCAATCTATGAAAAACATCCTGATAATTCTGGCAATTATAACCCAGATAAGCATGGTTTGTTTGGGACAGGAAAATGGAAAACCGACACCGGCTGCAACCAAT
>DAOQAB010000095.1:8523-14447 GCA_035353695.1 Prolixibacteraceae bacterium | reverse complement strand
GCATCGGTTATTCCGGGCAAACAGCTCCGGACTTCTCCGGTTTCAAAAACCGCCACCACATTGAAATCGCCAATTTGATCACAAATTGATTGCCCGGTATAGGCATCGGCATAAAAAAAAGTGGTATCGATCTGGTAATAAATCCGAACATTACTACCGCCCAAGCTCTTCATGACAGCCGAAAGCACCTCTCTGACAGAATAATTAATACCTGATAACTCGTTAAGCTGATTAATCAGACCGGCAATTTTTTTAGAAAAAGCGCTTTCCAGAAGCAAATCATTGATTTGTTTATCCGTCATTTCACTTTTTTTCATGCTATCCTTCATTTCGACTTGTTTCTTCATTATTAAAAAATACTTTTTCACCTGGTAGAATCGGCAAAATCATTCACCAAAATTTTCAGGTATTGACAAGAAGAAGGTACTACCCTTTTCCGTGCCGTTGATACCCGTGCTACTTTCAATCCATATCTCTCCACCAAGTATATCAATCAACTCTTTTACTATGCTCAGGCCTAGCCCTGTTCCTCCAATTATTCCTTTGTCGACATTGGATCCCCGGAAGAAACGTTCGAATACTTTTTCCACTTCATTGGCCGGAATACCAATACCGGTATCACGAACCCAAAACAACACGTGATGATCATCTTTTCGGACGCCTACGGCAATCATGCCCTGAAAGGTATACTTAAAGGCATTTGAAACCAGGTTGGCGATAATTTGGCGGAGTTTTTCATAATCGGTATAAATATCCAGCTCTTCACTATCGGGAGCTAATTTGAGTTCAATGCCTTTAGTGCTTTCGAGATAAAACGACTGAAGAATATCGGTGAATAGTTTCCGGGTTGAGAAACGAACCGGATGATAGGAAAAAAGCTTGGTTTGAAGCTGAGAATAAAGAACAATATCGTCGATAATATGCATCAGTTGTTCCGAATTATGGGCAATAATATGGGAATATTTTACAATCAGGTTGTGATTTTCCTCTTCGGGCAATAAACTCGAAAAGCCCTGAATGGAATTCATGGGTGTTCGGATCTCGTGGCTCATATTGGCCAGAAAGGCTGATTTCAACCGGTCACTCTCTTCGGCTTTCTCTTTTGCAGCAATGAGTTCTTTATTGATTTTCTTCTGTTCGGTAACATCCTGAAACGATCCCCTGATTTTTACCGTTTTCCCATTCTCAAAAATTGGGCGCCCAATAATTTGAACCCATTTGTGGTTACCTTTGGCAGTGACCAGTTCCAATTCAAGACGGTATGGTTTACCAAACTGAACAGCCTCCGATATTGCTCTCTCTATCAAAGCATTCGATTCACTGTTGTAGAAGCTATTTATCAACTGCAAACTGGTTTCCTGTGCAGGATCAACTTCCTGGATTTTGGCAACTTCTTCGGTCCATGTTCCTTTTCCGGTTACACAATCGAACTCCCAACCTCCAATTTTGGCCACCTGTCCCATTTCGTTCAACAGTTCACGATTATATTCAATTTTCTCTTCGGCAATCTTTCGGGCTGTAATGTCAACAACCGTCGTAAGCTGATGAGCCTTCCCTTTATATAAAACGGAGGCCATTGACATGATTCCATACATAATTTTCCCGGACTTCGTTCGGAAGGGACATTCAAACATAGAGACATAACCTGTATCGGTCAGGCTGGAAATGAGTTTATCCCGATAGGCTGGATCGGCATAAATGCCCAGATCGGCAATGGATTTTCCAATAACCTCCTGCCGCTCGAACCCTAAATCGTGAAGAAATACATCGTTGGCATCGACAATCAAACTATCTTCACGGGAAGTGATGCAAACAGATACCGGGCTTTTATAAAAAATATCCGAAAACAGTTGTTCCGACTCCCTGATTTTCTTTTCGGCCTCACGGCTTTCAGTCACATCAAACTGCACGCCCTGTGTTCCAATCGTTTTTCCATTGGAATCGAATACTGGTGATTTAATCACCTGATAATAGCGAATGGAGCCATCCTTCTGCAGATACTCTTCTATAAGTTGAATGGCCTCGCCGGTCTCCATAATTTGCTGGTGATGCTGGGAACCCTGGTCATCGAGAGTACGTTGAACACCCATCATCCCGGGAACACGCTGGTTTTCGATCGACTGTTCATATTCGGCCAGTTCTGCAGGAGTCCGGCCGATAATTTCGTCGGTGGTCAAACCTTTCAGTTGGCAAAAAAGAGAATTTACAAACACATAACGGCCTTCGGCATCTTTCCGGAAAACACTGGCCGGAAGATGCTCGACAAAAGAGTGATAGAGTGCCTGCGATTCGACCAACGAATTTTGAATCCGTTTTCGTTCGCTGATATCCCGCATGATTACCTGAATCGCCTGTTTCCCTTTAAACGGAAAGGGGGATGCCGTGACTTCCACATCAACCAGATTGCCATTTAATTGCACCACTTTTTCTTCGAGGGCCGAAACCGGCATCTCCTCTTTCACCAGAATAGTTATCCGCTCTTTAACTGCCTGATGATAATCGGAATGAACAATATCGAAAGGAGTTTTGCCGATAATTTGTTCCGGGGTTTCTGCACCAAAAAGTTTTAATGCAGCGGGGTTTAGATAGGTTATCGCATTATCCTGATAGATATAAATAGCATCCATCGAAGATTCAACCAGGTTCCGGTATTTTTCTTCACTCTCACTTAATGATTCTTCAACCGACTGATGTTCTTTCCGCAAACGAAGCGAAGAAATTCCAAAAGCAAGATCGCCTGCCAATTCTTCAAGAAGCCGGATCTCATCATCGGTAAAAGAATTCGTTTCTGAGGAGTAAATATTTAATGCGCCCAACACCAAACCATCCTTTGTGACCAGCGGGAGGGCAATGCTTGACCGGTAACCCCGTTGCAACGCATTTCCATACCAGGGAGAAAAAGCCGAATTGACCGATAAATCCTGAATACAATAAAACCGCTTCTCCCGGATCGCTCTTCCGGTCGGTCCTAACCCATATTTTGAGGTTTCGGACCAGGATATTCCGGCTTTCTCCAGATAGCCATCTTCATAACCTGCCCACGCCATGGGGCGGACAATTTTCTCTTCGTCATTTTCGGCGTAACCCACCCACACGAACCGGTAACCGGCCTCTTTGCATATAATATTACAGACTTCATCCAGCAATACCTTTTCATGTTCGGCATGAATCAGTTGTTGGTTACAATTGCTTATTGCTCTGAGTTCACGGTTTAACCTGCGAAGCGACTCTTCGGCTTGCTTTCTTTCGGAAATATCGATCCGTGTACCCAGCAACCGAAGAGCTTTTCCTGCAGAATTCTGAAGCGCAACATGCCCCTGCACACTGAGCCAATGGTAGCTACCGTCGGCATGAAGTATTCGGGTTTCATATTGATAGGTTTTCTCCTCACCCGATAAAACACTCCTGATTTTTTGAGAGACCATTTCCCGGTCATCGGGATGAACACGGTCAAGCCAAACTTTCCGATCAGCATACCCCTCCTCCGGAGGATAACCCAACATGGTATAATACAAGGGCGAAGCATACCACAAATCGTGGGCCAGATCCCAATCCCACACGGCAGTATGCGAAAACTCAAGCGCTACCCGCAAACGCTCTTCACTTTCTTTCAGTGCCATCTCCATTTTTTTGCGATCGGAGATATCGTGGGCGATCCCCATCAACAAAACGACACTCCCGTCTTTATCACAGACGGTGGAAGTATTAGAGACATGCCACCGCCACGAGCCATCTTTATGTTTTATCCGGTATTCTAAACCACTTTGCTTTTCTCCGGTCGCGATGGCATTTTTTAACACCTCCCGACAACGGGGGATGTCATCAGAATGAACAAAATCCGCAAAGTTTTCCCCAACAACCTCGTGAACTTCATGTCCAAGAATTTCGGTCCACTTGGGCGAAACATACGTAAAACGACCGTCGGATGCGAGAGAAAAAACAATATCGTTGGCATTCTCGACAAACGAACGAAAAAGGGGTTCACTTTCTACCAATGACTGATTAATGGTAAACAATTCACTGTCGGAAGCGTAATCATCGCTTTCGAAATGATCCAAAACCAAAGCAACCAGAGGAATTGCATTTTTAAGAACCGCCAAATGATCGGGGTATTCAAGCAACCTTTCATCAAACATTAGGGTGCCATAGGAAAAATATCTTCCCTTCAGAAACAAACCGGGCAGACCAATTACTTCATCATTTGACCAGCGAAAAGAAAAACCGGGAATAAGGTCATTGCACTGAGAGACAAAATGATCCATCATCCTCCTTTTATCCTTCATAATCAACAACTCAGACAACACAAGCAGCATTTTGTTTCCGACAGATTCCATAATACAGACATTAAACAACTTAAAAGACCATCACTTCCGGAACAACCGCATCGGATCAAGACAACTTGTTTTAATGTTTATCTTTGAATATCACCGATATAAGCCCTGTTCTTAATGCGTCAATTTAAGGTATTTTTTTTTAATTTTGAAATCTTTTTTCTCTTGTTATTGATTTTCAATTTTATACAATTTCAATTTTATCAAGCAGGCAATCAATTCTCGCCCCTCAAAAACATAACGAAAAGAAATTTTTTACCGGCATCAACCTTTCCAACGTAAACACAACACGTTTCCTTTTTCAAGATTAATGGGAAAAAAATTGATTTTCTGTTCGTTTTACCTCATATTTGCTTTTTAAAGAATCCAAAACAGAAAACAAATCAAACAAACAACTGTTAATTAACTATTAGAGTATCATGAAAAATGTAATTAAGATTTATGCAGTATTGATTTTTGTGGCGATGGGCATATTTTCATCTTGTACACCTGAGGCAACAGATCCAACAGCCCCAACAATCACCGTAACACAACCAACAGCCGATACAACCGCTGTATTTATAGGAGAATCAGTCGATTTTCAGGTTTCATTAACCTCCGAAAACGGACTAAAATCGTTCAAAGCCATGTCATCGGCAGCCGGTGTTGAAATCACCAATGGTGAAAAAACCTTTTCAGGCTCTTCGAGCGAGAGTGTGACCGTGAACGTAAAAGTTACCAGCGAAGTCGCTGCCGGCACCGCGATTGAAATCACTTTTGTGGTGGAAGACTCAGAATTATCGGCTAATACGAAGAAAGTTGTTGTGGCCAAAGCAAAATTAACTCCGTTGTCAGCAGCTACCGATTTTACATGGGAACGCATTGGCGGTACAGCTGCTGTTGGCCTAACCGATTTTGGATTGTCGTGGACAAGCAATGGTGCTGACGGCAAATTTGCCATTATCAAAAAAGATGCAGATAAATTTGTGTTGCTGGATGCCGCTCAATGGACAACCATCACCAACCTGGAAGCACTGAAGGCAGCCATCGATGCAGCAACAAACATGGATAGTTGGAAAGGGGTATCAGCCGAAGCTTCAAACACTTACGACTTCACATTAGGATCCATAAAAGGTGGTACGTATTACCTGATTCACATAACAAAAGGTGTTGTTAATGTTGAAACAGCCGGAGCGCATATTACCATTACTGGACAATTCAAAAAATAATTAATAAAAATTTTCGCTGGAGGCTACCCCAAAAAGGTAGCCTCTTTTTTTATATGCCCTACAACAAAAAAAATATTCCTCCAGATGATGCAAATATCTTTTTACATTTTTATATTTGCTACCAGAACAGACCAGAACAGCATGTTTAATTTTAACTTGAATATTAACCCACAATCGAACACACTGAAATACCTTCAGTTGGTCGATGCTGTGGCCAATGCCATAAAAGAGGGAACACTGAACGAAGGCGACATGCTACCTTCAGTGAACGATCTGGTCAAAAATGCATCACTTTCGCGTGATACAATTTTTAAAGCTTACAACGAGTTAAAAAGCCGCGGATTGGTTGAATCGGTTCCCAATCGGGGATATTTCATATCAAGCA
>DAOQAB010000095.1:0-8423 GCA_035353695.1 Prolixibacteraceae bacterium | reverse complement strand
GAAAAATTGCTGATTATCGACTGGAACATTCATTCAAACGAGAACAACTCGTATGTATGCCAGGATTTTGGGCCGGCTTTGTACGATATTTTATCCAATAATACCAAACAAATAAAAAACTACAAACGGTTCATTTACCTCTACCCTGAAAAAATGACCTTCCACCCAAAAACATCAATCGACAATTTCATCCGTTTCGGCAACGATTACGAAGTCAACTATCAGGTAGAATACAACCCAAAAAACATTTCAATCCAGAAGGGAGATTTATACCTGCTGGTGAGCGACCGAACGCTGGCCACACTACTCGACCAGGCAACGGCCGAAGGACTTGAAATTGGAAAAGATTTTGGGATTATATCGTACAACGAAACCCCAATGAAAAAATATGTAAAAGAAGGGATTACCGTTATATCGACCGATTTTACCGAAATGGGAAGGAAGGCTGCAGAGTTTGTGCTGAATCCCGGACCGTTAAAATATGTTGTCCCCACACAATTAATCAACCGAAAATCGTTTTAAAAATAAATTTTTAGGATATGTACTTTTTAGGATACGACATTGGAAGTTCTTCGGTAAAAGCATCGCTGATCAACGGCGAAACAGGCGAATGTGTTGCCGACGATTTCTTCCCAAAACAAGAAATGAAGATCACCGCCGTACAATCGGGATGGGCCGAACAACACCCTGATCTCTGGTGGGAAAACCTGAAACTCTCGACCCAGTCGGTCATGGCAAAATCGAAGATCGATGCCAAAGAGATTGGAGCGATTGGCATCTCTTACCAAATGCACGGATTGGTTGTGGTAGACAAAGACAAAAATGTGCTGCGACCTTCCATTATCTGGTGTGACAGCCGTGCAGCGGCCATTGGCGACAAAGCATTCGGCGAACTGGGTGGCGAACGTTGCTTAGGTAGCCTGCTCAATTCACCCGGTAATTTTACCGCATCGAAACTAATGTGGGTGAAAGAAAATGAACCCGGCGTGTATGCCCAAATCGACAAAATCATGCTTCCGGGCGACTACATTGCCATGCGGTTAACCGGCGAAACCTGCACCACCATTTCGGGCCTTTCGGAAGGAATGTTCTGGGATTTCCAGAAAAACGAAGTCTCAAAAATGGTGATGGGACACTACGGCTTCAGCGATTCACTGATCCCTGAAATCGTGCCAACATTTTCGGTTCAGGGCGAATTAACCGCCGAAATTGCCAAAGAACTAGGTTTGGCTCCGGGTATTAAAGTCACCTACCGTGGTGGCGACCAGCCCAACAACGCACTATCACTCAATGTACTGAATCCGGGCGAAATTGCCACAACGGCAGGCACATCGGGGGTTGTTTACGGTGTGAGCGGTGAAGTAAAATACGATCCGTATTCACGGGTAAACACCTTTGCCCATGTAAACTACACCAAGGAAACAAACCGCTTGGGTGTGTTGTTATGTATTAATGGCACCGGGATCCTGAATTCATGGATGAACAAAAACGTAGGCAACAAAGCGTACGATTATGTGCAGATGAACGAATTAGCATCGAAAGTAGCCATTGGTTCCGAAGGAATCAGTATTCTTCCATTTGGAAATGGCGCTGAAAGGGTATTGAGAAATAAGAATATTGGCTCTCAGATCAGCGGAGTAAGCTTCAATATTCATTCTCAAGCACATTTGTTCCGTGCAGCACAGGAAGGTATTGTCTTCTCGTTCAACTACGGAATGGAAATTATGAAGCAAATTGGCATTGATGCCAAAGTGATCCGTGCCGGGAAAGCCAACATGTTCCTCAGCCCGATCTTCCGCGAAACACTAGCTGGCATCAGCGGAGCAACCATCGAGCTTTACAACACCGACGGTTCGATTGGTGCAGCACGCGGCGCAGCCATTGGTTCAGGCTACTACAAGTCGTTTGCAGAAGCATTTGGCAGCCTGAAAAAACTGGAAACGATTGAACCCAATTTATCGAAAAAAGCCGAATACCAGGCTGCTTACGAGAACTGGAAATCGTTGCTTGAAAAATTCATTTAGAAATAGCAATTAAAAAGTTAGAAATCATAAATTTCAGAATCATGAGTACAAAAGTTTATTTCCCATCGGTGGAAAAAATCAAATTTGAAGGAAAAGAAAGTAAGAACCCTATGGCTTTTCGTTATTACGATGCCAAAAAGGTAGTATATGGTAAAACCATGAGCGAATGGTTCAAATTCTGTATGGCATGGTGGCATACCTTGTGTGCAGAAGGTGGTGACCAATTTGGTGGCGGAACACAGAAACATCCATGGGTAGGCGCTACGGATGCTTTACAGGCAGCCAAAGACAAAATGGATGCAGGTTTCGAATTCATGCAGAAAATTGGTATCGAATACTACTGTTTCCACGATATCGACTTAATCAGCGAAGGTGGCAGCATTGAAGAATACGAAGCCAATTTGAAAGCTATCGTTGCTTATGCAAAACAAAAACAAGCCGAAACAGGTATCAAACTGATGTGGGGAACAGCCAACGTGTTCGGTCATGCTCGTTACATGAACGGTGCCAGCACCAATCCTGACTTTGACGCCGCAGCCCGTGCCATGGTTCAAATTAAAAATGCCTTGGATTCAACCATCGAACTGGGTGGTAAAGCATATGTATTCTGGGGTGGACGTGAAGGTTACATGAGTTTGCTCAATACCAACATGAAACGTGAAAAACAACACCTTGGAATGATGTTGACCAAAGCCCGTGACTATGCACGTGGTAAAGGCTTCAAAGGGGTGTTCCTGATTGAGCCAAAACCGATGGAACCTATGAAACATCAATACGATGTGGATACAGAAACAGTGATTGGTTTCCTGAAAGAATACGGTCTGGAAAAAGATTTCAAAATCAATATTGAAGTAAACCACGCTACATTGGCCGGTCATACTTTCGAACACGAACTGCAATGTGCCGTTGATGCAGGTATGCTTGGCGCTATCGATGCAAACCGTGGCGATGTTCAAAACGGTTGGGATACCGACCAATTCCCAATTGACCTTTACGAATTGACCCAAGCGATGCTGGTTATTCTGCAAGGTGGTGGAATGCAAGGTGGTGGCACCAACTTCGACGCTAAGATCCGCCGTAATTCTACCGACTTAGATGATTTATTCATCGCTCATATTGCCGGTATGGATGCTATGGCCCGCGCGTTGGAAGCTGCTGCTGCCATTCTCGAACAATCTCCTTACAAGAAAATGGTTGCCGACCGTTATGCATCTTACGATGCCGGTAAAGGTAAAGAATTTGAAGAAGGAAAACTTTCATTGGAAGATGTAGTTGCTTATGCCAAAACCAAAGGCGAACCGAAACAAATCAGCGGCAAGCAGGAATTGTACGAAGCAATTGTAAACATGTATATCTAATTGAACAACAAAAGAACCAGAAATCAGTATTCATTGAACCTGATTTTCTGGTTCTTTTTTGATTGAAGCGATCCTCTTGAATTAGCCCAAAATCGTTGAAAAATAGATGAAAAGCTGACAATTTAAAACAAATAAGCTTTGGACGGTGATGCTCAAATACGCTTAATTGTTATATTTGATCAAAATCTGAATCAAGAAAAGTAGATTTTTTAATCATGTTTCCATATTGAGCCCGATTCAGAGTTCTCTTTGAGTTGGGCTTTTTTTTGAAACCTAACAAAACTAAATAATTATCAGATGGCTAATATTGACTCTTCGTTAAAAACGGGGACCCAGGACCAAGGCAGCAAGCTTTACATCATTGGGATTACCCTGGTTGCCACCATTGGTGGACTGCTTTTTGGATACGACACGGCTGTTATCTCGGGAGCCGTTGATTCATTGAAAACCTTTTTTCACCTGAACGCCGAAACATTTGGGGAAATGGCCACCTTTTATCATGGGGCAACCGTTTCGAGTGCTCTTCTGGGTTGCATTATCGGTAGCGCAATTTCAGGAATTTTTGCCTCGAAACTGGGTCGTAAAAAATCCCTGTTCCTGGCTGCACTTCTCTTTTTGGTTGCATCGCTGGGAGCCGCTTTTCCCGAAGCCCTATTTTTTCCCAAAGGCGACGGATCCCTTCGCGTTCTGATTGCTTTTAACATCTACCGTATTATTGGAGGTATTGGTGTTGGGCTGGCTTCAGCCATCTGCCCAATGTATATTGCCGAAATTGCTCCGGCCGAAATCCGCGGTAAGCTCGTTTCGTGGAACCAGTTTGCCATCATCTTTGGTATGCTGATCGTTTATTTTGTGAACTTCTTCATTGCCAATGGAAAATCGGCTGAATGGGTCGATGCTACCGGATGGCGCTACATGTTTGCATCGAATGCGGTACCCGCTGCGATCTTCGGAATTTTGTTATTCATTGTTCCGGAAACTCCACGTTATCTGGCCTTAGCCGGAAAAGATGATAAAGCCTTACATGTTCTTTCAAAGATCAATGGCACAAAGAAAGCCAATGAAATTTTATCGGAGATTAAGGAGACAGCTCACGAAAAGGTTGAAAAGGTACTGGCTTATGGCTGGAAAGTGTTGATTATTGGCATCCTGCTCTCTGTTTTTCAACAGATTGTCGGTATCAACGTGGTGCTCTATTATGCTCCAACCATTTTCAAAGGACTTGGTTTTGGTAACGATGCCGCTATGTGGCAAACCGTTATCATGGGCTTCGTCAACATCATCTTTACCTTAGTAGCCATCTTTACCGTTGATAAATTCGGACGCAAACCGTTGCTGATTATTGGTTCAATCGGTATGGCTATCGGCATGTTTGCCATCGGGTTATTGGCCTATTTAAACATAATCGGGGTAAGCACACTAATCTTTATTGTTATCTACACCGCTTCATTCATGATGTCGTGGGGACCGATTTGCTGGGTACTGATTTCCGAGATTTTCCCGAACACTATTCGCGGGAAAGCAGTCGCTATTGCGGTTGCCGCCCAATGGATTTCGAACTTTATTGTTTCATCAACCTTCCCCGCATTGCAAGCTGTAAGTATGACATTTACCTATTGCCTGTATGGCGTTATGAGTGTACTTTCTGCTTTGTTTGTATGGAAAATGGTTCCCGAAACCAAAGGGAAAACCCTGGAACAGATGAATAAACTCTGGAAAAAATAAAATCGATGTCAGTTGCTGGATAATGGATATTCGATACTGGATATTGGATGTATGTTCCTAACAGCCAGTAAACAAAATAAGAAAGAAGATTGAAAATTCAATCTTCTTTCTTATTTTTAATCAGTTGACAATTTTTCTGAATCCATTTTCAAATATCGGGAATCAACGATCAAGTCTATCGAGTATTTGAAATCAGGTTTATCGAGAATCTGCAACCAGTATCTAGCATCCTATTTGGGTTGCCAGTAACAAACCTTCGGTGAGACAATTAAACCATCGTTTTTCAACATGCTCATCGCTTTGTCCACCGCTTTCTTGTCCAGACCAGTTAACTCAGCTATTTCTCCAGCTTTCAGTGGTTTACCGGCCCCTTTCATTGCGGCTAAAACTTTTTCCTTACTCATCTCCAAAATATTTTCAATTATTCACTTTCATTTTCCGGAACAAGGAGCTCCTCTTCACTCTTTCAAGCGTAAAATTATGAATTCTTACTATTTCAAAAATGAGTTTTCCCAATTATTTAAAGCGTTCGGCAATAATTTTCCAGTCAACAATTTTCCAGAAATCCTCAACGTATTTAGGACGAAGGTTTTGTTTGTCGAGATAATAGGCGTGTTCCCAAACATCGCAGGTGAGAATGGGTTTCTTCCCTTCGGTCATTGGGTTTGCTGCATTCGAAGTCTGAACAATCTCAAGTTTTCCTTCTTTGTTTACAACCAACCAGGCCCAACCGCTTCCAAAAAGAGTTACCGAAGCTTTAGAAAACTGCTCTTTAAACGCATCGAATGAACCAAATGCTTCATCAATGGCATCTTTCAGTTCGTCGCGGGGTTCGGTGCAACCATCCTTATTGAACTGATCAAAATAGAAAGTGTGGTTCCAAACCTGCGCTGCATTGTTGAAGATTCCTCCCGACGATTTCAGAATAATCTCTTCGAGGGTTGCCTTTTCAAATTCGGTACCGGGAATTAAATTGTTCAGGTTATTCACATAGGTCTGATGATGCTTCCCATAATGGTATTCCAGTGTTTGTTTGGAGATATACGGCTCCAGTGCGTCCAAGCCGTATTTCAATTTTGGTAATTCGAAACTCATGATTAAATATTTTTAATGGATTAATGATTCTGTTATTTGCTATAATAATACAAACCAAATTGGATTTTGTTTAATAAAAATAGCTGTTTCCGGGATTTTTTTCAAGGATCAAACACCATAAACTGATTGCATACAAAAAATGGGATGCGAAACTTTCTCATTTTCACATCCCATCTTCGTTAAATTAACCTACTGGATCAAAAAAACCGGGAAACGGCTTCAGACCTCTCCTTCGAAAGAAAATCGAACCCAATGAATATTTCGTGGGTGCCGGTGTTGAACGATCTCAGAACCGAACGGGTCAAATCGTAAGAATAGCCGATGTGTATTTTCGGATTGACCTGCCAGCGGACCAGCCCGCCAAAAGAATCACCCACCCGGTACATTCCTCCGATCCAAACCTTATCGTAGAGCATTACCGTTGCCGTCAGCTCAAGCGACAAGGGCGACCCGGCAGCATACCTTGCGATGAATGACGGTTTGAGGTCGATGTGCTCAGTCAGGTTCGCAACATAGCCCCCCATCAGAAAGCAATGCCACTCTTCACGGTTCAGGTGTTCAACGGTTACCGAGTTGTTCTTGTCGAGTGTGTTCTTCAGCAGCTTTGGCACCGAAAGTCCCAGATAAAGCTTATCGGTATAATAATAGGCGCCTACCCCAAAATTGGGCAAGAACAATGCTTCATTCTCCAGATGATCCAGGTCGGTATCGGTATCGTTATAACGTAAGCCCTTATAATCGATATAGAAATAGTTGAACCCTCCTTTCAACCCGAGCGACAATGTCCCCTTCTGGTCAAACCTGATAAAATAGGCATAATCGAGATAAAGCCCCGTCTGTGTTACCGGGCCCAATGCATCGTACAGCAAACTGGCTCCAAGCCCGTAATGGAACTTCTTGTTCGGCATGGTAAAACTAACCGCCGACGTTGTCGGAGCACCTTCTATCCCAACCCACTGCTTCCTGAAAACCCCCGTCAGGCTTGCCACGTTCCGCGTCCCCGCATACGCCGGGTTTACCGATAACGGGTTGTTCATATACTGCGTGTACATCGGGTCCTGCTGCGAATAAACTTTTAATCCGATCAAGACAAACAGAAAAGTTGCCGCCAGATATTTAAGATTCTCCATCATTTTTACTCCTCTTAAATTTACTATCGTTTTCATCTTTCCTGCCTCCTATCGTTTCAGGTAAATAAATCCCGTTACCGACCGGTTGTTCCCGTACCTGAGTAAATAGTAATAGGTACCCACCGGCAGAGGCTTGCTGCCAAACAAGATTCCCGTATTGGCATATCCGTTCCAATCATTCTTATAATTGTTGCTCTCATAGACCTTATTACCCCAGCGGTTGAAAACGACCAGCGTGCTGTTGCTGTAACGCTCCAGGTTATGGATGACAAAATAATCGTTCTCCCCATTGCCGTTTGGCGTGAAGATCTGCGGTGGAAGGATCAGATCATCAACCGTTATTTCAATGGTCGCTGCGCTGCAAATCCCTCCTTCGGTACAAATCTCGTACTGGATTTCATCTGTTCCGACAAAATCACGATTGGGTGTATAACTGATTATCCCGGTAGAAGGATCGATTGTGTAAGTCCCATTCTGGGGCTCTGTAACTATTGTGACCGTTACTTCGGCTCCTTCAACCGTATCATTCGCTAGCGGGTCGATTTCGACAGGAAGATCGACGCCTGTCGAAATGGTGTCTTTTACTGCAATAACCGTCACCGGAATTTCAACTTCCAGGTAATCAGGGATGCCATCATGGTTCAGATCATAAAGCTCGTCCCTGGTCAGAATGCCGTCGCCATCATCGTCGTCGTCAAGGAAATTAGGGATGCCATCATGATCCGTGTCATCGTCTAACAAATTCCCATCCTGGTTAATATCTTCATTGATGGTCAAAACTTCATCACCGTCGTCATCATTGTCGAGGTAATTTTTCCGCCCATCTCCGTCGGTATCGTCGTTCAACGATGTCCCGTTGTGGTCTACATCTTCGTCGATGGTCAAAACGCCATCGCCGTCATCATCGGTATCAAGGTAGTTCGGGATGCCATCGCCATCTGTATCGAAGCCATCCAGCAGCTCCTGCCCATTCAGGATACGGTCACCGTCGCAATCACCGTTTTTCCAAGATTCACTCTGCGAAAGAGTGACACTCGCCAATAAGAAATCGCAGCCGTCGTTCGGGTTGGTACCATCGGTAATCTCTTTTG